>JAKAQU010000163.1 GCA_021819535.1 Pseudomonadota bacterium
CCGATCTGTGGTCGCCTCGGGTCTGCGCGGGCGCGGCGGCGCCGGTTTTCCGACCGGGATCAAATGGCGCACCGCGGCAGGGGCGAAGGCCGCGCGCAAATATATCGTCTGCAACGCCGATGAGGGCGATTCCGGCACGTTTGCCGACCGCATGATCATGGAGGGTGATCCCTTCGTGCTGATCGAGGGAATGCTGATCGCGGGCTACGCCACCGGCGCGAGCAAGGGCTATCTCTACACCCGCTCGGAATATCCGCACGCGATCGCCGCCATGAACGCCGCGATCGAAGCCGCGCGGCGGGCCGGTTTTCTCGGCGAGAACATCCAGGGCTCGGGATTTTCTTTCGATCTCGAGGTCCGGGTCGGCGCCGGCGCCTATGTCTGCGGCGAGGAGACGGCGCTCCTCGACAGTCTGGAGGGCAAGCGCGGTGTCGTGCGGGCAAAGCCGCCGCTGCCCGCGCTCACCGGCCTGTTCGGCCAGCCGACGGTGATCAACAACGTGATTTCGCTCGCTTCCGTCCCGATCATTCTCGCCGAGGGCGCCAAGCATTATCAGGATCTCGGCTATGGCCGCTCGCGCGGCACCATGCCGGTCCAGCTCGCCGGCAATATCCGCTATCCCGGCCTTTTCGAGGCGGCGTTCGGGGTTACGCTCGGCGAATTGGTGGAAGAGGTCGGCGGCGGCACGGCGAGCGGGCGGCCGGTGCGCGCGGTGCAAGTGGGCGGCCCGCTCGGCGCCTATTTCCCGCGCAGTCTCTTCGATACCCCCTTCGATTATGAGGCCTTCGCCGCGCGCGACGGCCTGATCGGCCATGGCGGGATCGTGGTGTTCGACGATAGCGTTGACATGGCGGCGCAGGCGCGTTTCGCGATGGAGTTCTGCGCGATCGAATCCTGCGGCAAGTGCACGCCATGCCGGCTTGGCTCGATGCGCGGCGTCGAAGTGATGGATCGCATCCGCGAAGGCCGGGATGTGAAGAAAAATCTCGCTCTGATCACCGATCTTTGTGAGACGATGAAATTCGGCTCACTCTGCGCGCTCGGCGGCTTCACACCGTATCCGGTGATGAGCGCGCTCACCCATTTCCGCGACGATTTCACCCGCGCCGCCCCCGAATAGCCTAATAGGAGACCGTCATGTCCCTGATCAAGGAAACCGATTACGGCACGCCGCGAGCGCTCAGCGAAAAAACCGTCTCGCTCAGCATCGATGGACACGAGATCACGGTACCCGAAGGCACCTCGATCATGCGCGCGGCGATGACCGCGGGCGTCGCCATCCCCAAACTCTGCGCGACCGACAGCCTGAATTCTTTCGGCTCCTGCCGGCTCTGTCTCGTCGAAATCGAGGGCCGCGCCGGCACACCCGCCTCCTGCACGACCCCGGTCGCGCAAGGCATGGTGGTTGCGACGCAAACCGGGCGGCTCGCGAAAATCCGCCGCGGCGTCATGGAACTCTATATTTCCGACCATCCGCTCGATTGTCTCACCTGTGCCGCCAATGGCGATTGCGAATTGCAGGACATGGCCGGCGCCGTCGGCCTCCGCGAAGTGCGCTATGGCTATGACGGCGCCAATCATTTTGCCTCCACAAAGGACGAGACGAACCCCTATTTCTCTTTCGACCCCGCCAAATGCATCGTCTGCTCGCGCTGCGTGCGCGCCTGCGAGGAGGTGCAGGGAACATTTGCCCTGACCGTCGACGGGCGTGGCTTCGCCTCCAAAATCGCGACCGGAAGTGCCGATTTCCTCTCCTCGGAATGCGTCTCCTGCGGTGCCTGCGTAGAGGCCTGCCCGACCGCGACGCTGATCGAAAAATCGGTGATCGAGACCGGCCAGCCCGAGCATTCCGTCATCACCACCTGCGCCTATTGCGGGGTCGGTTGCAGCTTCAAGGCGGAAATGCGCGGCGAGCAGGTGGTGCGCATGGTGCCCTACAAGGATGGCAAGGCCAATCATGGCCATTCTTGCGTCAAGGGCCGCTTCGCCTTCGGCTATGCGACGCATCGCGAGCGCATTCTGAAGCCGATGATCCGCGCCAACATCAACGATCCCTGGCGCGAGGTGAGCTGGGACGAGGCGATCGCGCATACGGCGTCCGAATTCAAGCGCATCCAGGCGAAATACGGCAAGGACGCGCTCGGCGGCATCACCTCTTCCCGCTGCACCAACGAGGAGACCTATCTCGTCCAGCAATTGGTGCGTGCCGGTTTCGGCAACAACAACGTCGATACCTGCGCCCGCGTCTGCCATTCGCCGACCGGCTATGGCTTGAAAGCGACCTTCGGCACCTCGGCCGGGACGCAGGATTTCGACTCGGTCGATGACAGCGACGTCATCCTGGTGATCGGCGCCAACCCGACCGACGCCCATCCCGTCTTCGCCTCACGCATGAAGCGGAGGCTGCGCGCGGGGGCGAAGCTGATCGTCATCGATCCGCGCCGCATCGATCTCGTCCGCAGCGCGCATATCGAAGCTGCGTATCATCTGCCCATCCGCCCCGGAACCAATGTCGCGATGGTGAACGCGCTCGCCCATGTCATCGTCACTGAGGGCTTGGTGAACGAGGCGTTCGTGCGCGAGTATTGCGAATGGGATGCGTTCCAGGATTGGGCCGCCTTCATCGCCCGCCCGGAAAACAGCCCCGAGGCGGTCGGAAAAGTCTCGGGCGTTGCCGCCGATCTCATTCGCAAGGCGGCACGGCTCTATGCGACGGGAGGCAATGCCGCGATCTATTACGGGCTCGGTGTGACCGAACACAGCCAGGGCACGACGACGGTGATCGCGATCGCCAATCTCGCCATGGCGACCGGCAATATCGGCCGCCGCGGCGTCGGGGTCAATCCGCTGCGTGGTCAGAACAATGTCCAGGGCTCGTGCGACATGGGCAGCTTCCCGCATGAATTGCCCGGCTATCGCCATATCTCCGAGCCGGAAACCCGCGCCATCTACGAGAAAATCTGGGGGGTGACGCTCGATGCCGAGCCTGGCCTCCGCATTCCCAACATGATCGATGCAGCGGTCGATGGCTCGTTCAAGGGGATCTACATCCAGGGTGAGGACATCGTGCAATCCGATCCCGACACGCATCACATGATCGCCGGGCTCGCGGCCATGGAATGCGTCGTGGTGCAGGATCTGTTCCTCAACGAAACCGCGAATTACGCGCATGTTTTCCTGCCGGGATCGAGCTTCCTCGAAAAAGACGGCACCTTCACCAATGCCGAGCGCCGGATCAACCGCGTGCGCCGCGTGATGCGCCCGAAAAACGGTTATGCCGACTGGGAAATCACCCAGATTCTGTCCAACGCGCTCGGCTATCCGATGCATTATCGCCATCCCGCCGAGATCATGGACGAGATCGCCCGCACGACGCCGAGCTTCGCCGGCGTCTCCTTCGATCTCCTCGATCGCGTGGGCTCGGTGCAATGGCCGTGCAACGCGGCGGCGCCGGAGGGCACGCCGACCATGCATATCGGCGGCTTCGTGCGCGGCCAAGGCCATTTCATGATCACCGAATATGTCGCGACCGAAGAGAAAAGCGGGCCGCGTTTCCCGCTTCTCCTCACCACCGGGCGCATTCTCTCGCAATACAATGTCGGGGCGCAGACGCGGCGCACCGCCAATGTCGCCTGGCATGAGGAGGACCGCCTCGAAATCCACCCGCACGACGCCGAACAGCGCGGGATTAGAGACGGCGACTGGGTAAAGCTCGAAAGCCGCACCGGCGCGACATCGCTCCGCGCCCTGATCACCGATCGTGTCGCGCCCGGTGTCGTCTATACCACCTTCCACCACCCCGATACGCAAGCGAACGTGGTGACGACGGAGTTTTCGGATTGGGCGACGAATTGCCCGGAATACAAGGTGACCGCGGTGCAGGTCGCGCGCGCCAACGGGCCGACGGAGTGGCAGGAAAACTATCGTCAGCACGCCGCGCAGAGCCGGCGTATCCTGGCCGCGGAATGACGCGTCCGACACCACTTCTGAATTCCCGGCCGCTGGTCTGGCGCGCGGAGGGGCTCGCGCGCGGCCAGCGTCAAATCCCGGAAGAGACCGCGGTCGCGCTCACCTTCGGCCGCGCGACCTACGCGGTGATGATGGCGACCCCGGCCGATCTCGAGGATTTCGCCTGGGGGTTCAGCCAGAACGAAGGGTTGATCACCGCCGCCGAAGACATCACCGCCTGTGATATCGTGGTGCGCGATATCGCCGGCGAAAGCGCGATCGAACTCCGCCTCGATCTCGTCGCGGCGCGCCAGGATGCGCTCTGGCGGCGCCAGCGCCGGCTGCTCGGTGCGACCGGCTGCGGCATGTGCGGGATGGAAAGCCTCGACGCCGCACTCGAACCCTTGAAGCCTCTGACCGCCGATCTCCGCCTCACCGCCGCCGATCTCGCCGCGGCGATGGCCGGGCTTGGCGCCCATCAGGTGCTGAACCGCCAAAGCCACGCGCTGCATGCGGCGGCGTTTTACCTGCCCGGGCGCGGGATCGTCGCCGTGCGCGAGGATGTCGGGCGGCACAACGCGCTCGACAAGCTCGCCGGTGCCCTGCTCCGCGAAGGCATCGCGCCGGCGGCGGGGGCGATTTTGCTGACCTCGCGGGTCTCGGTCGAAATGGTGCAGAAGGCCGCGCGGATGGGCTGCGCGCTGCTGCTCGCGGTCTCGGCGCCGACCGGGCTTGCCATCCGCCGCGCCGAGCGCGCCGGCATCACGCTCGCCGCGATCGCGCGGGCCGACGGTTTCGAGATCTTCACCCATCCCACGCGCATCCTTATCGAGAGCGAGGCCCATGTCGCCTGAAAACCATGTCGCCTGAGAAATTGACCGTGATGGCCAATCAGATCGCCCGCTTTTTCGCCCATCTCGGCCCGGAGCGGGCGCCCGCGGAGATCGCCGATCATTTGCGCAAATTCTGGGATCCACGCATGCGCCGCGCGATCATCGCCCATGTCACGGCGGGCGGCGGCGGGCTTGATCCGCTGGCCGCGGCGGCGGTAGCACTTCTGGCGGAGGACGCCACGGTGTCGTGAGCGTCCGTCCGTCTGCTTTCCGGCTGGACCAAAAGCAGACTAGAGCATGATCGCTTCACGTTGAATCGGTCATGCTCTAGTCTTTCGCCATAGATGACCCGCATTAACCCGTAACCACGTCAAACACCAAAAGAGCCAGGGGGAAGAAACATGTCGGCACGGAGCGAGATCGGCTATGGCGACGCACCCGGATCAGGCGGGTTGCTCTCCCGCGATCGCATCGTCGCGGGCCCCAATTTTAACCGGTGGCTGGTACCGCCGGCGGCGCTCGCGATCCATCTCTGCATCGGCATGGCATACGGGTTTTCGGTGTTCTGGCTGCCGATGTCGCGGCTGATCCCGAACGCCGATGCCAAGGCCTGCGCGATGCAAAGTTTCGCCGCCGAGCTGGTCACCGCCAGCTGTAACTGGAGCGTGCCATCCGTCACGCATGTCTTCGAGATCTTCATCGCCGTTCTCGGCATCTCGGCTGCGATCTGGGGCGGCTGGCTGGAGCATGCCGGGCCGCGCAAGGCTGGGTTCATCTCGGCGCTGTGTTGGGGCGGCGGTCTCGTCCTGCTCGGCGCCGCGGTGTCGATCCATCAGCTCTGGCTAATCTATGTCGCCGCGGTGATTTGCGGCATCGGTCAGGGGCTCGGCTACATCACGCCGGTCTCGACACTGATCAAATGGTTCCCCGACCGGCGCGGGCTTGCAACCGGGTTCGCGATCATGGGCTATGGCGGCGGGGCGATGGTCGGCGCGCCGCTCGCCGTTTGGATGATGGCGCATTTCGCCGCCAATGGGGTTCAGGGCGTGAGCCAGACGCTGATCGGCCTCGGCGTCATCTATTTCCTGGTCATGAGCGCGGGTGCCTTCGGCTTCCGCGTCGCCCCCACCGGCTGGCGGCCGGTCGGTTTCACTCCCTCGAAAGACGACCAGAAGCGGGAGATGATCACCCAGAATCACGTGCATCTGTCGCAATCGATCCGCACCCCGCAATTCTGGCTGATCTGGGGCGTGCTCTGCCTCAACGTCACCGCCGGCATCGGCGTGATCTCGATGGCGAGCCCGATGCTACAGGACGTGTTCGGCGCGAAGCTGATCGGCGGCGCGACCGACACCTCGACTGCCGCGCAGCGCGCGGCGATCGTCGCGGCGGCGGCCGGCCTGGTCGGGCTGATCAGCCTGTTCAACGCCCTCGGGCGTATCTTCTGGGCGTCGCTTTCGGACAAGATCGGCCGCAAGACGATGTACTACGCGATCTTCGTGATCGGCATCGTCCTTTATTGCCTGCTGCCGACCTGGGGCAATCTCGGCCTGCCGACATTGTTCGTGCTCTCGATCTGCATCATCCTCAGCATGTATGGTGGCGGATTCTCGACCGTGCCGGCCTATCTCGCCGATATTTTCGGATCCCAAATGGTCGGCGCGATCCATGGGCGGCTGATCACCGCCTGGTCGGTCGCCGGTGTCGTTGGCCCCGCGTTGATCGCGAGCCTGCGTCAGTTCGAAATCGCGCAAGGTGTTCCACACAACCGCGTCTATGACGTAACACTCTACGTCATGGCGGCATTGTTGCTGGGCGGGCTGATTTGCAATTTCTTTGTCAAGCCGGTGCACGAGAAATACCACATGACCGACGAGGAACTGGCGCGTGAGCGCGCCCTGGTGCGGGAAGACAAGGTCTCCACCAGCGCCGAGACGGCGGCGCGCGGCGGTTTCGGCCTTGGCGGCATAC
>JAKAQU010000164.1 GCA_021819535.1 Pseudomonadota bacterium
CGCGAAATTCGTTCATGTCTTTCGCGACCCGCTCGATACCTGCGTCTCCTGCTTCACGAAGCTGTTCAGCGGTGCGCTTGATTTCACGTATGATCTGGGAGAACTGGGCCGTTATTACCGTGCCTATGAGCGGGTCATGGATCATTGGCGGGAGGTGCTGCCGGCGGGCACGATGCTCGATCTCCGCTATGAGGATTTCGTCGCCGATTTCGCAACCGAATCGCGGCGGCTCATCGATTTCTGCGGCTTGCCCTGGGATGATCGCTGTCTGAATTTTTTCGAGACCGAGCGTTCGGTGCGCACGGCGAGCGTCGCCCAGGTCCGCTCGCCTCTTTTCCGGACTTCGATCGGGCGCGCCCGGATTTATGGCTCGGCACTGGCCCCGCTCCATGCGGCGCTCGACCTTCCGCATCCAGCCCAGGAGGCGGCGGAATAGGCTTCGTTGTCATCCCGTTCGCATCACCGGGCGCAAGGCATGGCGGGCGGGCGCCGATCCGTGGTAAAGAGAGTCTCGATATCGGCCGAGATGCCGGCGCCGCAGAGGACGGCGCTGCCGTCGGAAGCGGGCCGGATCCCGGGCCGGAATCGGGAGAGGGGAGTGCATCGTGCCGTGATGAGGAGTAGGCTGCCGCGATGATGAACGACCGCGATTCGCTCTTGCGCCAGCTTCACGAATTGCGCAGCGAACACCGCGATCTCGATACCGTCATCACCCTTCTCGCCAATCAATCGGCGGCCGATCAATTGCATCTGCTGCGATTGAAAAAACGCAAACTGGTTTTGAAAGACGAAATCACCCGTCTCGAAAGCCGTCTCATTCCCGATCAGACCGCGTGAGCACGCCAACCACCCTCTCGGGCCCAGCGCCCACTGGCCCCAATCCGCCTGCGCCCCTCGTGGGCGTGATCATGGGCAGCCAGTCCGATTGGCCGGCCTTGCGCCATGCCGCCGAAACCCTGACCGCGCTCGGCGTTGCCCATGAATGCCGCATCGTCTCCGCCCACAGGACGCCGGATCGGCTCGCCGAATACGCGCGCACGGCGGCTTCGCGCGGGCTTCGGGTGATCATCGCCGGCGCTGGCGGGGCGGCCCATCTTCCCGGCATGTGCGCCGCGTGGACGGCGCTTCCGGTCCTCGGCGTGCCGATGGAATCGCAGGCGCTGAAAGGGCTCGACAGCCTGCTCTCCATCGTGCAAATGCCGGCCGGGATTCCGGTCGGGACGCTTGCCATCGGCCGCGCCGGGGCGGTGAATGCGGCTCTGCTCGCCGCCGCCATCCTGGCTCTCGGCGACCCGGCATTGGCCGCGCGGCTCGCGGCATTCCGCGCGGCGCAGACCGACAGCGTCGCCAGCATCCCCACCGATGACGTGGATCATGCTTTCACGACAGGAAGATAGAGAATTGTTCTTTTTTAAAAAAAAGAACCAAAAAACTTTTCTCCGTTGGGCAGTGCCTGCTTCACTGCCCGCCCCGCGGAAGATGCACCTCCGAGGGAGCGGAAAAAAAGTCTTTTTGCTTCTTTTTCTTCAGAAAAAGAAGCGCTTTGCTTTGCCTCAAGCAATCCCGTGAGCGCGCAGGCACCGTTGCCGCCCAATGCGACGATCGGCATCGTCGGCGGCGGACAACTCGGGCGGATGAGCGCGCTCGCCGCCGCCCGGCTCGGCTATCGCTGCCATATCCTGACGCCAGAGGAGGACAGCCCAGCGGCACAGGTCTCCGCCGCGGCGACGATTGGTGATTACGAGGATCCGACGATACTTCGCGCCTTCGCCGATGCGGTCGATGTCATCACCTTCGAGTTCGAGAATATCAGCGCCGCCGGGCTCGAACTGCTCGCCGCGCTGAAACCCGTCCGCCCCGGCCCGCATGTTCTTCGCATCAGCCAGGACAGGATGGCGGAGAAGAGTTTTCTCAATGCCGAGGCTGGTGTGGCGACGGCGCCCTTCGCCCTCATCGAGACACTCGACGATCTCCGTGCCGCGGCCGCCCGGCTCGGCTTGCCGGCGATCCTGAAAACGACGCGGCTCGGCTATGACGGCAAGGGACAGGCGCGGCTCGCCGCCGCCGAGGATCTCGCGCCGGCCTTCGCGGCACTTGCGCCGAAATCGCTGATCCTCGAAGGCTTCGTCGATTTCGCGCGCGAGATCAGCGTGATCGTCGCGCGCGGCGGGGATGGCGCGGTGAGCGCCTTCGATGCGGTGGAAAACCGCCATCGCGATCATATCCTCGATCTCACCCTCGCCCCGGCGCCGATCGCGCCCGAGACCGCTGCCGCCGCGGCCGCGATCGCACTCCGGGTCGCAGACGCGCTCGATCTCGTCGGCCTGCTCGCGGTCGAGATGTTCGAAGATCGTGACGGCCGGGTTCTGGTCAATGAAATCGCGCCGCGGCCGCATAATTCCGGCCATTGGACGATCGATGCCTGCCCCGCGAGCCAGTTCGAGATGCATATCCGCGCCGTCGCCGGCCTGCCCTTGCCGCCGGCGGCGCGGCATTCGGATGCGGTGATGAAAAATCTCGTGGGGCCGGAGGAGGCCGCGCTTTGGCCGCAGATTGTCGCGACCCCCGGCCTGATCCCGCATCTATACGGGAAGAAAGAGGCGCGGCCAGGGCGGAAAATGGGTCATGTGACGCGGCTTTTCGCCAAAGGCGGGCTGCCCGGGGAATACGGCATCGCGCAGGCGCTGGGGCCGCTCGCCGCCGCCGTCAGAACCCCCAGGCGATGCCGAGGTGGAAATTGAGGTCGTTGAAATTCGCTTGCGCGGCGCGTTGCGGCGCGAAAGGCCCCACTTGCTGAAAATAGCCGCCGCGCTCGAGGGTGTAGTCAGTGTAGTCCACGCCGCCATAAAGATGGACATGGCTGTAAAGCAGGTAATCCAGGCCAATACCCGCTTGCCACATCGGCCCATTACCATAGCCAACGTTTTCATTTGCCCCCGTGTTGATATTGCCGCCCAGAGTTTCGGCCCAGCCGAGCCGGCCGGTGACAACCAGGCGATCGGTGAGCGCATAATCACCGCGCAGACCAAGACCGACGAAGCCGTTGGCGGTGGTCGTCGTTACGTTAGCAATGCTTGATTGAAGGTTCGTGTAGCCACCCTGAATGAACGGGGTGAGCAGAAATTTGTCGGTGATCAGAAACCCCTTGCCGAGTTCCACGCCCAGATTTTCGGTCTGGCGATTGAAGGTGCCGGCGTAAGCCGGCGAAGGGCCGAGAGAACTTTCACCGTCGTTGAAATTGAACCGTGCCGCGGCATAGACATTGCTGATGCCCCAAAGATCTTTCATCACGCTCGCCTTGGCATCCAATCCTGGCTGCCAGCCCGAGTATTCTGCGGACGCCCCGCCCCCGGAAAGATGGTCGTAGCCCTGATCCTGCAGCATGACATCGGCGGCGAGGCCGATTTCGTTATTGACGTTGACCACCGGCAGGTTCTGCGCCCGCGCCGCGAGCGGCAGCGAGACAGCACCGAAAACGGCCGCAAGCATCAGCGCGCGATCACAAACCGGCATGGAAAATCCTTTGGAGATCGACTGGCGGGGGTCACGAAACAGCCTTGGCGCGCCGAGTATTCACGAGAAGGAGAGAGCCCAAAAATAACAAATCCGTGACATTTTTAAAACCTCAAGCCCGCCCCGCGGTCGTCTGCCCCGCTGTCGTCTGCCCCGCTGTCGTCTGCCTGTCATGCGCGCGGAAATATGGCCCAAATTCACGTCCTGCCCCATGGTTCCAGGAATGGATCTTTTGTCCTCTCTTTTCCGCACGCGCTGGCCGCGGGGGTTTCTCGTCGCTTTCTGTCTCGTTCTCTGGCTGCCGGGGTTTTTCTCGCTGCCGCCTGGTGATCGCGATGAGGCGCGTTTCGCCCAGGCGACGAAGCAGATGCTGGAGAGCGGTGACGTCATTCGCATCCGGAACGGGGCGGAGGCGCGCAATCTCAAGCCGGTCGGCATCTACTGGGCGCAGCTTCCCTTCGTCGCTGCCGGCGATGCGCTCGGCCTCGGGCAGAAAAATCCGATCTGGCGCTATCGCCTGCCCTCGCTTCTCGGCGCGTTGCTCGGCGTGTTCGCGACCTATCGCTTCGGCATCGCTCTGGTCGGTGAGGAGGCGGCGCGGCTGGCCGCCGCCCTGCTGGCGGCTTCGCTCCTGGTCGTCATCGAGCATGACATCGCCAAGGCCGACGCCGCCCTCTTTGGCGTGACCACGCTGGCGATGGGGTTGCTCGGCCGCGCTTGGCTCGACCCGGCCGGGTTCCGGCCCTGGCAGGCAATGTTGTTCTGGCTCGCGCTCGCCGCCGGCGTCCTGCTCAAGGGGCCGGTCACGCCGATGATCGCCGGGCTCACCGTGCTCGTGCTGGGGCTTGCGGCGCTGTGGCAACGCGAGAAGGCGGGGCTCGCTTGGCTTTCATGCCTTCGCCCGAGGCTCGGCGTGCCGATTTTCCTGGCCGCGACGCTGCCCTGGTTCATCGCCATCGGGATCGCAACGCGCGGCCAATTTTTCGCCGATGCCCTCGGCCATGATCTCGGCGGCAAGATCGCCGGGGTCAGCAACGGCCATGGCGCGCCGCCGGGGGCGCATCTCGCGCTGCTGCCGCTCACGCTGTTTCCGGCAAGCCTCGCCGTCTTCGCCGTCCTGCCGGCGTTCTGGCGCGCGCGCAAAGTGAGAAGCGGGCAGTTCCTGCTCGCCTGGATCGTTCCCTCCTGGCTGGTGTTCGAGATCGTTCCGACCAAATTGCCGCATTATCCGTTGCCTTTGATGCCGGCCATTCTGTTGCTCGCGGCACAGGCTCTGCTCTCCCGCGAGCATGCGCCGTCGCTCTCTCTTGCCCGCTTCTCGGCACTTCTTTTCGCGCTTGCGCTCGCCGTGCTCGGGCTTGGTGCCTTGATGCTGCCGCTGGCGATCGTGCCGGGATGGGGATCTGCGAATTTTTATGGCGTGCCAGGTTTTCTCGCCGCCCTTCTGATCGCGCGGGCCACGCTTCCGCCCGCCTGGGCCGGCGACGTGCTGACGGGGACGGGCCGGGCGCTGCTTCTCGCCCCGCTCCTCTATTGGGCGGTTTTGGAGGGGGAATTGCCGCATCTTGCGGCCCTTTGGCCGGCGCCGCAAATCGCCCGGGAGCTTGCCGGCCGCACGCCCGACGGCGAGGGATTTGGCGCGCTCGGCTATCAGGAGCCGAGTCTTCGTTTCGTCGTCGGCACCAGGGCGCGCTTTCTCCTCGACCCGCAAAACGCCGCGAGCTTCCTCGCCGGTGCGGGAAAAATGGTTCTGGTCGATGGGACGGAGCGCGAGTCTTTCCTTCTCGCGGCGAGAAATCTTGGCCTCTCGCCGCAGCTCAGGACGACCCTCAGCGGCTTCAATCTCGGGCGCGGGCGGCGCGTGACGCTGTTTCTCTACGCGCGCGGCCCCGATGTGTGAGGCCAGCGGAGGACCTGCGCCCCGCGCCTTGTCCGACGCTATGGCGTCGGCGCGGAATCGGCTAATGTATGGCGATGATGCCAGATCGCATCCGCCTGCTTCCCGAGACGCTGGTCAACCGCATCGCCGCTGGCGAGGTGATCGAGCGCCCGGCGGCGGTGGTCAAGGAACTGGTCGAAAACGCGCTCGATGCCAGGGCGCGGCGCATCGAAATCGCGATCGAAGGCGGCGGCATCGCGCGCATAGCGGTCGCCGATGACGGCATCGGCATCGCCGCCGATGATTTGCCGCTTGCCGTCGCCCGCCATGCGACCTCGAAGCTCGGCGACGACCAGCTCATCCGCATCACGACGCTCGGGTTTCGTGGCGAGGCGCTGCCCTCGATCGGCGCGGTCGCGCGGCTCGCCATCACCTCGCGGCCGCGCGGCGCCGAGCACGCGATGACCCTCCGCGTCGAAGGCGGGCAGGTGTTCGCCGCCATCCCCGCGGCCGGCCGCGAAGGCACCGAAATCGTGGTGCGCGATCTTTTTTTCGCAACCCCGGCGCGGCGCAAATTCCTCAAATCGATCCGCAGCGAGGCCGACGCGGCGGAGGCGATGGCGCGGCGGCTCGCGCTTGCCGCCCCCGCGGTTGCTTTCCGCTGCGAGAGCGATGGCCGCGTTCTCTTCGACCGCCCGGCCGAGACCCTCGCCGCCCGCATCACGGGGCTGTTCGGCGCCAACACCGCCGAGGGGCTGATCGCCGTGGAAGCGACGCGCGGCGCACTCCGCCTCTCCGGCTTTGCCAGTGCCGCGACACTGACCCGGGCGAGCGGCGGCTGGCAGTATTTCATCGTCAATGGCCGGCCGGTCGTCGATCCGGTGCTGCGCACGGCACTCCGCGTCGCCTATCGCGATGTCGTCCCCGCCGGTCGCCACCCGGTCGCCGTGCTCTCTCTCGAGCTTCCGGTCGAGGAGGTCGATGTCAATGTCCATCCGGCGAAAAGCGAATTGCGCTATCGCGATCCGGACGGGGTGCGCGCCCTGATGATCGGGGCGCTCAGAGCCGCGCTGGCCATGCCGCTCGGTGCGGGCGCCGCGCCACACGCCGCTTTCCGCCCGCGCGCGCAACCAGCCTATGAATTCGCGGGAGATGTCGCGCCGACCAAGCCGATGCACTTCGCCGAGCCGCGCCTTCCCTTTGCCGCACCGCCGGCGGCGCGCAGGTTCGATCCCGCGCCCTTTTCCCTGCCCGCGACACCGCACGCCGAGGCGAGTGGCGCCGGCGCGCTGGTCTCTGCGCCGGAATAAGATCGGA
>JAKAQU010000165.1 GCA_021819535.1 Pseudomonadota bacterium
AAATGCCGATCGACCTCGGCGAAAACGGCGCCGAGGCGCTCGCGCCCCTCGCGGTTGAGATGGCCGATCGAGCCGCGGAGTTTGGCGATCGCGGTGGTGATCTCGGTGCATTCGCGCAAAATGGTCTCGATCTGCGTCTCGATCTCGGCGGCCTCGATCTCGGCCCGGAGATTGACCGGACCCATCTCGTCGCGCTCGCGCGTCAAACGCTCGAAGCGCTTGCGGGCTTTTTCTTCCGCCGCGTCATCGAGCGGCGCGGGAAGCTCGGGGAAGGTCGGGTTGACGCCGAGACGCTCCAGAACCCGCTCGGCGATCAGGCCCCATGCGTGATCGGCGGTCGCAACGTCTCCCTCGCAGCGCACCCTCGCCTCGCGCGCCGCGGCGAGCGCCGCTTCAGCCTTGCGCGCGGCAAGGCCCGCCGCCTTCGCCGCGGCATCAGCGCTGGCCAGCGCCTCTGCCTCACGCCGATGCGCAGCCTCGGCGGCGGCGCGCGTCTCGGCCGAGGCATCCTTTGCCGCGGCAAGGCGCTTCGGTTCTGCCTCGCGGGTGGCAAGCAGCGTCTCGCTTTCAGCCAGGCGCGCCGCATACTCGCTGCCGCGCGCCTCGGCATCGCGCGCCCGTCCGTGCCAGCTTTCGCGCTCGCCCGCGATGGCCGCAAGCCGGCTCTGCCGCTGCACTCCCTGGCGCTCCAGCGCATCATGCGTGCGCCGGGCCGCATTCTCTTGCTCGCGCGCCGCCGCCAGCACGCCGCGCGCCGCCTCGCGCGCGGTGCGGGCGGCAGCGGCATCGGGCAGAGCCGCATTTTCCTCGGCCAGGCGCGCGACCAGCGCCTCGATCTCAGCCGCATCGGCGTGGGCCCGCGCCAATTGCGTCTCGCTCGCCTTGGCGCGGGCGGCGGCGGCTTCGGCCTCGGTGGTCAGGCGGGCGAAGGCAAGGCGCGCCTGCTCGGCCGCCTGCTCCTGGGCGCGGGCCTGATCGGTGGCCGATTTCTCGGCGGCGCGGGAGGATTTTTCCGCCTCCTCGGCGTCGATCCGTCGCGCCTCCGCGCTCTCCGCCGCCATCCGCGCCACCTCCAATCGCAGGCGGAGACCGGCGAGCCGGTTGCGCTGCGTGAGCCGCACGGCGGCCGCGGTTGGCGTCCCGGCGCGAATGCCATACCCGTCCCAGCGCCAGATCGCGCCCTCACGCGTGACCAGGCTCTGCCCGGGCGCCAATTGCGCTTGCAGCGCCTCTCCGGCCGCATCCCCCGCGACGAGGCCGATCGCCGCGAGCGCGCGGGCGAGTGCGGCCGGCGCGCGCACCAGGGCGGCAAGGGGTTCTGCCCCCTCGGGAAGCGGAAGGGCGGGGTCGAGCGGCGGCAATTCCCGCCAATGGCGGGGTGCTGCGCGGTCGGCGGTGGCTTCGAGTTCTTCCCCGAGCGCCGCCCCGAGCGCGGTCTCCAACCCCGCCGGCACCTCCAGCGCATCGATCAGACGCGGCCCGCCGCGATCATCCTTGACCGCGAGCAGTTCCGCGAGCGCCTCGGCCTCGGCCCTGAGTTTGGCTTCCGCCGCCCGGCATTCGGCCTCTTCGCGCCGGGCCGCATTGAGCGCGGCCTCCGCCGCCCGGCGCGCGGCCTCGCTCTCGCTGCGCCGTTGACGCATTTCGGCCAGCGCCGCCGCCGCCGCGCGCGCCACCTCCTCGGCCGCCGCCAGCCTCTCGGGGGAAATCGGAGCGAGGCGCGCGGCCTCCTGCTCGCATTGCTGGAGATGGGCGCGCGCGCGCTTGCGCCGTATCTCGGCCTCCTCGCGCGCCTTGGCCAGAGCGCGGCCTTGCGCTTCGGCCTCCGCCGCGGCCTCCGTCGCCCGGTTCGCGTCCCTCTCGGCCGCCCGTGCCGCGTCACTCGCCGCCGCCAGCGCCGTTGCCGCTTGCGCAAGATGCGCGGGATGGGCTGCCTCCTCGGCGGCGAGTTTTTCCGCCTCCTCGGCAAGCCGCGCCAGCGCCGCTGCGGCATCTTCGCGCAACTGCTCGGCATGGGCGCGATCGCGCGCCAGTTGCTCGCGCGCCGCCCGCGTCTCCGCAAGTGCCGCCGCAGCCCGGCGTTCCTCGGCGGTAATGTGTTCGAGCGCCATGCGCGCCCGCTCCAGCGCCGTCCTCGCCTCGCCCTCGGCATCGCGCAATGCCGGCAGTGACGCCGCTGCCGCGTCCGCACGCGCCGCCAGCGAACGCGCCTCCTCGATGTGCGCCGCGACCGCCGCCTCGGCCTCGGCCAGCCCCGCCCGCGCCGCTTCCCGCGCCATCTCCGCGCGACGATGCTGGATGGCGAGAAATTCGGCCTCGGCGGCGCGGATGGCGCCAGAGAGGTTGCGATAGCGATTGGCCTGGCGCGCCTGGCGTTTCAAACCCTGCAACTGGGCATCGAGGGTTGCGCGCAATTCCTCGGCGCGGGTGAGATTGGCCTCGGCGGCGCGGAGCTTGAGTTCCGCCTCGTGCCGGCGGGCGTGCAGCCCGGTGATGCCGGCCGCTTCCTCGAGGATACTGCGCCGCTCGTCGGGGCGGGCATTGACCAGTGCCGCAACCCGCCCCTGGCTCACCATCGCCGAAGCCCGCGCCCCGGAGGCCAGATCGGCGAACAGCGTCTGCACATCGCGCGCCCTCGCCTCGCGCCCGTTGATGCGAAAGCTGCTCCCCGCCGCGCGCTCGATCCGGCGGGTGATTTCGAGTTCCGCCGCCTCATGCCAGGGGGGCGGGGCACGGCCCGCCCCGTCTTCCAGCGTCAGCGCGACTTCCGCGAGATTGCGCGACGGGCGATGGGCCGTGCCGGCGAAGATGACGTCGTCCATCTCACCGCCGCGGAGGCTGCGCGCCGAGCTTTCGCCCATCGCCCAGCGCAGTGCCTCGATGATGTTCGACTTGCCGCAGCCATTCGGCCCGACGATGCCGGTGAGCCCGGGGAGAATGTCGAGCGCCGTCGGCTCGGCAAAGCTCTTGAAGCCCGAAATCCGGAGCCGGGTGAAACGCGCGGGCACGAACCCAAACCCGGCTAGCCGGCCTCGGCGCCGACGAAGGCGCTGAAGGCGGCGTAGTTCATCTCGCCGGCATGGGTATGGCCATTGGCGACGAAGGTCGGTGTCGAATCGACATGGTATTCATCCTCGGCCTTCTGCTGGCCGGCGAGAATGAATTGCTCCAGCGCCTTGTCGGCGATGGCGGCATCGAAGGCCGAACGCGAGAGCCCGGCGAGCCCGGCCATTTTGGCGAGTTCCTCGCGCGGGTCGCTCTGGCGGTTGAAGGCCCAGCGGTCCTGGCTCGCGAAAAGCGCGGTAACGAAAGGCTCGTAGCGGTCGGGCGGCAGGGAGCGGGCCGCCATCGCCGCCATCAGGGCGACGCGATCGAGCGGGAAATCGCGATAGATCATTTGCAGCTTGCCGGTCTCGATCAGTTTCGTTCGCACCTCCGGCATGGTCTCGCGCGAAAATGCCGCGCAATGGGTGCAGGTCAGGGAAAAGAACTCGATCACTTTGATCGGCGCTTGATCGGAGCCGAAACTACGCGGCGCGAAACGCGGATCGGCGCCGGCATCGGCATCGGCGCGGGCTGCGCGCGGAGCGAGAAGGGGCAGCGCGGCGATCTGGCCGGCCACAAGAACTAGTAGGGGACGACGCGAGATTGGCATGATTTCCTCAAGATGTTGTAGATTAGCGTGATAACGCGGGAAAAGTCGAGCCCGTTGTTCAACCGTGGCGCGGCGGGGGTTATGGCCGTCTTGCGGCATGGATGGCACGGCCGAGTGCGGCGAGGGCATCGCGGAGCTGAGAGGGGGGGATGCCGTCGAGGCGCTCTTCGATCGCGGCCAGGGCGGCGGGATCGGCCGCACTTTCCGCCGGCGTTGCGACGAGCGGCGCGAGGAGATCCTGAACCAGGCGCAGGCGCTCGACCGCGCGGCGCCCGAGATGGGTGTTGATGCGCTCGATCAGCGCCGGCGAGAGGTGCTGCACTTCGAGCGCGACCGGGCCGGCGCAGGCGAGGGTGAGGGAGCCGGCGGCGAGCCGGCGCGGCGTCGTCATCTCGGCCAGGCGCGGGCCGACGATCGTCGGCCAGTCGGCGGCGAGCTGGGCGATGGCCGGAGCCCGCCGTCTGGCGAAAGCCGGGCGCAGCATCGGGGCGAGGAGCGTGCCGAGGGCGCGCGGGCCGAAACCAGGGCGCGGCGGCTCCGTCATCGCCGTGCCACTCGCTTGCGGGGCGCTCGATCGCTTGCCCTCCGTTGGTTGCCCAGGCATAGGGGGTCTTGTGCCCATCATCCAACCTCCTTCTGCCGCACCCGGCGAGGCTGCGGCACTTCACTGGGTCGCACTCCTCGCCTGGTATGACCGCGCACGGCGGAAATTGCCATGGCGCGCGGCGCCGGGCGAGGCCGCCGATCCCTACCGGGTCTGGCTCAGCGAGATCATGCTGCAACAGACCACGGTCGCCGCAGTGATACCCTATTTCCATCGCATCACCCAGCGCTTCCCCGACCTCGCGACGCTTGCCGCCGCCCCCGAGGGGGAGGTTTTAGCGCTCTGGGCCGGGCTCGGCTATTATGCCCGCGCCCGCAATCTCCACCGTGCCGCGCAAGCGCTGGCCGCGCGTTGCGATTTCCCGCGCTCGCCGGAAGAATGGCTGCACTTGCCGGGGATCGGTCCTTACACCGCCGCCGCGATCTCCGCCATTGCGTTCGGGGTGCCGGTGCTGGCGGTCGATGGCAATGTCGCGCGCGTGCTCTCGCGCCTTCTCGCCATCACCGCGCCGCTGCCGGGGGCGATGGCGGAGATCGCAACAGCGGCCGAGGTTCTGGCGCGCGCGCCGACCTTTCGCGCCCGGCCGGGGGATGCGACCCAGGCGCTGTTCGATCTCGGCGCCAGCGTCTGTCTCAAGACGGCGCCGCGCTGCGGCGAATGCCCGCTCGAGCCCGGCTGCCGCGGGGCGCGGCTCGGGATCGCCCACACCTTGCCGCGCCGGGCCGAGAGACCGCCGCGGCCGGCACGCTTCGGGGCGCAATTCTGGCTCACCGATGCCACCGGCCATGTGCTGCTGCGCCGCCGCCCGGGACGCGGCCTCTTGGGCGGAATGGTCGAACTTCCCGGCCCGCCCTGGCGGGAAGGCACGGCGTGGGCCGAGGATGAGGCGCTGGCGCTGGCGCCGACCGCGGCCCCGTGGCGCAAAATCGGCAGCGTTCGCCATGTGTTCACCCATTTTTCGCTGACGCTCGACCTTTATGCCGGCACGGTCGCGGCGTTTTCACCGCAAACTCTCGGCGGGTTTTCGCGCCCCATTGCCGCCCTCGCCGATGAGGCGCTGCCCTCGGTGATGCGCAAATGCGTCCTTCTTGCGACCAAAGCGAGGCCGGCATGAACAGACACGCGCCCGCCATCGTTTTCGTGCTCTCCCTGCTCGCGATCGATGCGATCGGGATCGGGATCGTCATTCCGGTCGTGCCGCAACTGGTGCTCGCGCTCTCGGGCCGGGATGCGAGCCATGCCGCTTATTGGGTCGGGCTGCTCGCGACCGGCTTTGCCGCGATGCAGTTTCTCGCCTCCCCCGCGATCGGCGGGCTTTCGGACCGGTTCGGCCGCCGGCCGGTGATATTGATGTCGGTGTTCGGTCTCGGCATCGATTATCTCATTCTCGCGCTCAGCCCCACGCTCGGCGTCGTTTTGCTCGCCCGTCTGCTCGCCGGGGTGACGACGGCGAATATTTCCGCGGCGACCGCCTATATCGCCGATGTCACGCCTGCCGAGCAGCGTGGCCAGCGCTTCGGGCTGATCGGCGCGACCTTCGGGCTCGGTTTCGTGCTCGGCCCGGTGATTGGCGGCGTTTTGGGCGGGATCTGGCTCAGGCTGCCGTTTTTCGCCGCCGCCGCGCTTGCGCTCGGCAACGCGTTTTTTGGCTTTCTCGTGCTGCCCGAATCCCTCCCCCCCGAGCGGCGGCGGGCGTTTTCCTGGCGCCGGGCCAATCCGGTCGCGGCGTTGTTTGGTCTGCGCGCCAATCCCCGCGCGCTCCGCCTCGCGCTGGCATGGAGCCTCACCTGGGTCGGGCTCGGGGCGTTGCAGAGCGTGTTCGTGCTCTCCACCACGCTGCGCTTCGGCTGGCAGACCACGGAGAACGGTTTCGCCCTGGCGCTCGCCGGGCTGTCGCAGGCAATGGTGCAGATTTTTCTCATGCGCCGCATTCTCGGCCGGCTCGGCGAGAAGCGGACGGCGTTCCTCGGCTGTCTCATCGCCGCCCTCGCCCAGAGCGCCTATGCTTTCGCGACCGCCGGCTGGATGATCTATGCCGCCGTCATGATCTCGGCGTTCGGGGCGATCAACACGCCGGCCCTCCGCGCTCTTTTTTCCGCCGAGGCCAGCGCCGACCGCCAGGGCGAGGCGCAGGGCATCCTCGCCTCGCTGCAGAGTCTGACCGCGATCTTCTCCCCTCTTCTCGGCGCCGCGCTGTTCGCCCATTTCACCGCGCCGGGCGGTTCGCTCTTTTTCCCCGGAGCCCCCTTTTTGCTCGCCGCCCTCGCCTATCTACTGGCAAGTGCCCTGCTTTCTGGACTTGGCGCGCGGGTCGCGGTGAGCAGTGACGCGTAAACAATGAACCTGCCGAGCGCGCTTATCCGAACCGCCTCGGTAAATGATTTCCTTTTTTATATAACCTTCGCCTCGAAGGGCGGG
>JAKAQU010000166.1 GCA_021819535.1 Pseudomonadota bacterium
GAGGCGGAGGAAGCCGCGCGGCTGATGCGCGCGCATCTCGGCCTCGTCGGCGAAGCCTACGCGCGCCTTGGCAAAGCGCCCGCCGACGCCTTACCCCCCACCGAATTCCTCGCCGCTTTGCTCTGACAGCCCGGCACCGGCGCGATAGCGCGCAAGATGCGTCTCGCGCGCACGCGCCACTTCGCGCATCCGCCTTTCCTTGACATGGCCATAGCCCGCGATCCCTTCGGGAAGGGAGGCGAGCGCCATCGCCGCTGCGAGGTTTTTCGCCTTCAAGCTTTGCTCGAATTCGTCGAGCAGGGCCTCGTATTCGGCGATCAGCGCGCGTTCGGCGCGGCGCTCCTCGGTGCGCCCGAAAACATCGAGGCGGGTGCCGCGCAGGAATTTTCCATACTGCAAGACTGAAAACACCGGCATCATCCAGCCACCGAAGCCGCGTTTTTGCAACTGCCCGGTGCGCGGATCGCGCTTGGCGAGAAGCGGCGGCGCGAGGTGGAATTCGAGCCGGTACTCGCCTTCGAACTGGCGCGCGATGTCAGCGCGGAACGCGCGGTCGGCGTAAAGCCGCGCGACTTCGTATTCGTCCTTATAAGCGAGCAGCTTGAAATAATTGCGGGCGACCGCCTCGGCGAGCGCCGTCCCCTCGGCGCCGAAATCGGCGGCCCGCGCGCGAAGTTTCTCGACCCGCGCGCGATAGCGGCGTGCGAGCCCCCGCCCCTGATAGCGTATCAATTCGCCGGCGAAACGATCGACGAGAGAGGCGACGTCCGGTTTTTCGAAGCGCGCCGCGGGTGCGGCGAGACCGGCGAGTGTCTGCACCCGCGCGAGATCGACCGCCGCCGAGCGCCCCCAGCGGAAGGCCGTGCGATTGGCGTCAACCGCGGTGCCGTTGAGTTCGATCGCGCGTTCGATGGCGCTCGCTCCGACGGGCACGAAGCCGCGCTGATAGGCCATCCCGAGCAGAAACAGGTTGGTTGCGATCGCGTCCCCGATCAGCGCCGTCGCGAGCGTGGTCGCATCGAGCACCGTCACCGCGTCCGCCCCGACCGCCGCGGCGATCGTCTCCAGAAGCGGCGAGGTGGCGAGCCGGGCGCCGGGATGGAGCACGAAATCGGCGGTGATCGTCTCATGCGTATTCACCACCGCGCGCGTGTGCCCGGGCGCCGCACTCGCCAGCGCCTCGCCGCTCGCGCCGACCACGAGATCGCAGGCGAGCAGGAGATCGGCGCTGGCGCGCGAGACGCGGAGTGCGCGCAGATCCTCGGGCTTGGCGGCGATTTTGATATGGCTCCAGACGCTGCCGCCCTTTTGCGCGAGCCCCGCCTGATCGAGCACGCTGCTCGCCTTGCCCTCGATATGGGCGGCAGTCCCGAGGAGAGCGCCAATGGTGACGACGCCGGTGCCGCCGACGCCGGCAACCAGCATGCCATAGGGGCGATCGAGAGCGGGAAGTGCCGGCTCGGGCAGATCGGCGAATGGCGTTGCCTCGGCGGGAGCGGCGCGGCGCAGCTTGCCGCCATGGATTGTAACGAAGCTCGGGCAGAACCCCTCGATGCAGGAAAAATCCTTGTTGCACGAGGATTGGTTGATTTCGCGCTTGACGCCGAATTCCGTGTCCTTGGGCGTGACCGAAAGACAATTCGAGGCCACCGAGCAGTCGCCGCAGCCCTCGCAGACGCGGGCATTGATGAAAGCGCGCTTCGGCGGGTCGGCCATCTGGCCGCGCTTGCGCCGGCGGCGTTTTTCGGAGGCGCAGGTCTGGTCGTAGAGAATGGCGGTGACGCCGCTGATCTCGCGCAATTCGCGCTCGGTCTCTTCGAGCAGGCGGCGATGGCGCACCTCGACGCCGGGGGCGAGATCGGTGACGCTTTCGTATTTCTCCGGCTCATCGGTGACGACGACGATGCGCCGGGCCCCTTCGGCCGCGAGTTGGCGGGTGATCTGCGCCGGCGTGATCTGGCCATCGAGATGCTGGCCGCCGGTCATGGCGACGGCATCGTTGTAGAGCAGCTTGTAGGTCACGTTCACCCCGGCGGCGATGGCCGCGCGGATGGCGAGGCTGCCGGAATGGAAATAGGTGCCATCACCGATATTGGCGAAGACGTGTTTTTCTTCGGTGAACGGCGCCTGGCCGATCCATTGCGCGCCCTCGCCGCCCATCTGGGAATAGGTGTCGGTATGGCGGTCCATCCACATCGCCATGAAATGGCAGCCGATGCCGGCGAGCGCGCGCGAGCCGTCGATCACCTTGGTCGATGTATTATGCGGACAGCCGGAGCAGAAATAGGGTTTGCGCACGGCGTTCGGATCGAGCGCGGCCAAGGCTGCGTCCTTGGCATCGAGTGAAGCGAGGCGGGCGCGCATCGCCTCGGTCTCGCGACCATGGGCGGCGAGGCGGCGGGCGAGCGCGCGGGCGATGTCATCGGCGGAGAGTTCGGACGAGGCACGCAAAAGCCAGGTGCCGTCGGTGTCGTGCTTGCCGGTGATGCGCGGGGCGCGGGCGGCGCCGTAGAGGATCTCCTTGACCTGGTTTTCGATCACCGGCTGCTTTTCCTCGACGATCAGAATCTCGTCGAGCCCGTCCGCGAATTCGCGGATGGTCTCGGGCACGATCGGCCAGGTCAGCGCGAGCTTGAGCACGGCAAGCCCCGCCTCCGCCCCGGCGAGGCCGAGATCATCGAGCGCCTGGGCGAGATCGAAGGTCGATTTGCCAGCGGTGATGATGCCAAACCGCGCCCCCGGATCGCGCCGCAAGCGCCGGTCGAGCCGGTTTTCGCGCACGTAATCGCGCACCATGGGGAGACCATAGAGATGCACCCTCCGTTCCATTTCGAGCGGGAGGTCAGGCAGGCGGATGAAATGACGCTGATCGCGCGGGCGTTCGGGAAGCACCGGGCGAAACCCGTGCGCATCGAACCGGATGGTGGTCGAGGTCTCGACGACGTCGGCAACCGTCTTGAAGCCGGTATAGAGCCCGGAATAGCGCGACATCGCCCAGCCATGAAGGCCGAGGGTCACGATGTCCGCAACCCCCGCCGGCACCAGAACCGGGATCAGGCCGGCGATGAAAGCGGGCTCGCTCTGATGCGGAACCGTCGAGGATTTGCAGGCGTGATCGTCACCCGCGACCAGGAGCACACCGCCATTGGGCGAGGCGCCGGCGAAATTCGCGTGCTTGAAGGCATCACCCGAGCGATCGACGCCCGGCCCCTTGCCGTACCAGAGCGCAAACACCCCGTCATATCTCGCCCCGGCGAGCAGGGGGACGAGTTGCGTGCCCCAGACCGCGGTCGCCGCCGATTCTTCGTTCACGCCGGGCTGGAAATGGATGTGATGCTCGGCGAGGTGGGGTTTGGCGGCAAAAAGCTGAATGTCGAGCCCGCCGAGCGGCGAGCCGCGATAGCCCGAAATGAAGCCGGCGGTATTGCGCCCGGCGGCGCGATCGATGGCGTGCTGGAGCATCGGAAGACGCACCAGCGCCTGGGTTCCGGTGAGATGGACCTCTTCGATCTCGACGGTATATTTGTCATCGAGCGTGATCGCGGTGTGTTTCATGTCGTTGCTTCCCGTCTCCTCCGCCGTCTGCGAGAGGCGGCGCCATGCGAAGGATATGGCAGCTTGGCATGGGCGACAAAGGGAGGGGAAGGGTTGCCGGGAAAATAGACATATTTTGTCTCGCGCGGCGCGGCCGGCGGGGACGGGGGCGGGGATTTACCGCGCATGCGGTAATTTTATGAGGCAGTCCCGCCCCGGGCCGCCGGAAAAGGCCCGAAAACCCTTGGCAATGCGGGTGTCAAGCCTGATACTCACGCGGGTTTCATCGCCACACCAGACCAGAGAAGGGAAACACCTTGAAACATCTTTTCCTCGGCGCGCTTTTCGCGCTCGCGGGTTTTCTTGCGCCGCTCGCCCCGGCCCACGCCGCCGATCTTCCCCAACACACCATCAAGCGCAGCATCACGATCAACGCGCCGCCGGCAAAGGTTTGGAGCATCATTCAGAATTTCGGTGATCTCACCTGGTTCAGCGCCGTCAAAACCTCGAACGCCGATAAGGGGAACGCGCCGGGCTCGGTGCGCCGGCTCGACCTCGGCGGGCCGGTGCTGATCGAGCGGTTGGAGAAATACAACGCCGAGAAAATGACCTACACCTATCAAATCACCGACGATCCCGGCAACGTCAAGGTCGTCCCGGTCAGCCATTACCGCTCCACCATCACCGTCAAACCGGCCAAGGGCGGCGGATCCACCGTGGTTTGGGTCGGGCATTTCCGCCGCGGCTCGGCCGATGCCAATCCGCCCGCCGGCATGGACGACGCGGCGGCGATCAAGGCAGTGACCGGGATTTATGAAGGGGCGCTCGCCGATCTCAAGAAAAAAGCGGAAGCGCAATAAACAAACCGAGGCCGAGGCAAAGGCAGAATAATGGATAGAGATGGTTCTTTTTGAAAAAAGAACCAAAAACTTTTTACCCGCTGGGCAGTGCCGTAGGCACTGCCCTCTTCGGGGAGACCGTCACCCAGAGGAAACGGAACAAAAGTCTTTTTGCTTCTTTTTCTTCAGAAAAAGAAGCCCCTTACTTCCCTTTTCTCGCCCTCGCCGCGCGGCGTGCAAGGGCGGCGATGGCGTTGCGGCACAGGGTTTCGGCCGGCGCGCCGGTTCGTTTGCAAGCGCGTTCGGCCTCGAACAGGCCCTCTGACGCGGCGGCAAGCGCCGTTTCCGGCCACAGGCGAAGGGCCGCGGCAAACGCGCCCGTGCGGCGGATGAAAACCGGCGGGCGCAATTGCCGCATGGCCTCTTGCTCGGCCACCCCGGCCGCCATCGCCGCGCGCGCGCGGTGCAGGCGCTGGACATGAATAAGGGCGGCACGAATGACGCCAACCGGCGCCGCCCCCTCGGCCATCGCCTGCTCGAGAGCCCGATCGGCGCGGGCAGGATCGCCGAGGGTCGCGGCAAAGAGCGCGTCCTCAAGCGAGAGCCCGGCGAGATCGCCGGCTACGGCCAGGGCATCGGCGATCTCGATCCGCCCGCCCGGCCCGGCATAGAGCGCGAGCTTGTCGATTTCCGCTGCACTCGCCATGCGGTCGGCGCCGAGCCGGCCGCAGAGCCAATCGAGCGCCTCGCTGGTGATGCCGACCTCGCGTTCGCCGAGCCGCGTGCGGATGGTCTGCGCGAGCGTCCGCCCTTCTTCCGGATAGCAGCCGATGGCGGCAGCGTCGGGCGCGCGTTCGATGAGGGCGCGCAACTTCGAGCGTGACGGCAATTCCCCGGCTTCGAGCACCAAAAGCGCCTCGCCCGGGCCTTTGAGCGCCGCGGTGACGGCGCTCGCGGCGCGGTCATCGGCCTCGCGCACCCTGACCACCCGCCGCCCGCCGGTGAGCGCGAGGGCGGCCATTTCCTCGGGAATGCGGGCAAATCCCTCGCGATCGAACTCGGCGAGCCGGAACGGATCATCGGCCTGGCCCAGCACGGCGCGCACCAAGGCGCCACCGCGCTCGCGCACCAGCCCGGCATCGGGGCCATGGAGCAGAACGGCGCGATAAGCGGCGGGATTGCCGAGGGCGCCGGCGGCAGCGCGCGCGTCGAGCTTCACGAAGCGTCGGTCTTCGCCGGGTGGTGCTTGAAGTAGCCGAGGAGTTCCATGGTGATCTGATCGGCGATGACGCGCGAAAGCCGCCAGCGCACTTTTTCGTCCTCGAGGGTGGAATCGAAAAACTGCTGATCGATGAAATTATAGCCGTCGATCCCGTGGGCGTGGCCGGTGGTGAGCGTTGCGTGCTGCGGATCCTGGCTGCGCAGGGTCCAGGTGGCGTTGGCGATCACGCGCTGATAGGTGACCGAGGTGTCGGGCTGGATGCCAACGCTCTCCTCGCCGATGGAATAGACGACATCGAGATCGTAGCGATGAGCGACGCCGACGCCGGCGTAATTGAACCGCTCCTGCAAGGCCTCGCTCAGCTCCTGGCCGGAGCGGTCGGGAATACGGCCGATGGTGATGGCGGCGAGATCAGAGGCCTCGGGCGAGGGGTCGCCGTTCGAGAGCGTCGCATAGACCGGCGAGAAGCCGCAGCCCGGAAGGGCGAGCGCGGGGGCGAGGGCGGCAAGCCGCAGCAGCGCCCGGCGCCTCGGCATCCGCGCCATCCTTCCCTTCTCCAGCCGCCCATAATCTGGCATCGGCGATCTCCCCATCCGGGCGGTCAGCCCGCCGCGATGACGAAATTGATGATCCGATCGGGGACGAAAATTTGCTTCACGATCCGCTTGCCGGCAAGGGCCTTGGCGATATTGGGCTCGGCCAGGGCTCGCGCCGCGACTTCGGCCTCAGCACTTCCGGGCGCCAGCGTCACCGTGCCGCGGAGCTTGCCCAGAACCTGCACCGCGATCGTCACCTGATCGCGGACGAGAAGCGCGGGATCGGCCTCCGGCCAGGGCTGTTCGGCGATCAGCCGCGGAGCTTTGGGCTCGAGCAGCGCCTGCAATTCCTCGGCGAGATGCGGCATCATCGGCGCGACCAGCCGGGCAAGCGTGATGGCGGCCTCGCGCCGGGCAAAGCGGCCATCTTCGCTGCCAGCCGGGCTCTCGGCGAGCGCGTTGACAAGCTCGTGGACACGCGCGACAGCGACAT
>JAKAQU010000167.1 GCA_021819535.1 Pseudomonadota bacterium
TCTATTCCGCCCGCCCGGCGGCGAGCAATTGCCGCCCGGCCTGAACATAATTGGCGATCGCGGTCAGCGGCTGGTTGATTTCATGGGCGAGTGTCGAGGCCATGCGGCCGAGGGTCGAGAGCCGCGAGGCGTGCAAAAGCCGCGCATGAAGATCCTGAAGACGCCGTTCGGTTTCCTCCTGCGCCGTCAGGTCGCGCACGAAACCGGCGAAAAGCCGCCGCCCGCCAGTCTCGACCTCGCCCACCTGAAGCTCGATCGGAAAAATCGTGCCATTCGCCCGCTGGCCGACGACGACACGGCCGATGCCGATGATCCGCTTCTCGCCGGTCGCGAGATAGCGCTGGAGGTAGCTGTCATGCTGGCCGCGATAAGGTTCCGGCATGAGGCACTTCACATTGCGCCCGATCACCGCCGCCGCGGGATGGCCGAACATGCGTTCGGCGGCGGCGCTGAAGGAAAGGATCGTGCCCTCGGCATCGATGACCACGACGGCGTCGGGCACCGTCGCGATCAGGGCGCGGAGCAGCTCCTCGCGCGATTGCAAGGCCTTGTGCGTGGCGCGGCGGGCGGAAATATCATGCGCGATGGCAATGAGATTGGGCCCGCTCGCGCGCGCGACGTCTCGCAGCACCACCTCGACCGGAAACCGATAGCCATCGGCGCGGATCGCAACCATCTCGCGCGGAGCCGCAACGCGTGCGCTCGGGCACGGAAGAAGGGCAGCGTCATCGGCCGGGTCGTGGAGAAATTCGCCGATCGGGCGGCCGATCAGCGCCGCCTCGTCGACCGAGAGCAGCGCGCATGCGGCGGGATTGGCGAGAAGAACGGCTCCGTCGCCGCCGATGACGAAGATGCCATCCGCCGCGACATCGAAAATCGCCTGGTAAACCCGCTCCATCGCCGGGTGTCCTCTTCGCCCTCAGCGGGTTTCGCGTTCGCTCTCGGCGGCGGCATCGCGATGCACCTCGACCGAGAGCAAAAGACCAAAGCCGAACATTGCCGTAAGCAAGGCCGAGCCGCCATGCGAGACCAGCGGCAGCGGCACGCCTCCAACCGGGATCACCCCCATCACCATCGCGAGATTGACGAACACATAGAGGGAATAATTGGTGGTGATACCGATCGCGACCAGCCGCCCGAAGGGTTGGCGGGCACGAAGAGCGATGACATAGCCGCCGGCGATGATCAGCGTGATCAGAAAAAGCACGGCGAGCGCGCCGATCAGGCCAAACTCCTCGGCCAGCACCGTGAAAATGAAATCGGTCTGCTTTTCCGGCAGAAAATCGAGACGGCCCTGGGTTCCGTTGAGAAAGCCCTTGCCCCAGAGCCCGCCCGAGCCGAGCGCGATCTTGGACTGGATGATGTTGTAGCCGGTGCCGAGCGGGTCGCTCTCGGGATGGAGGAAGGTTTCGATGCGGGCGCGCTGATAATCGTGCAGATGGTGATAGGCGATGGGTGCCGCGAGTACGACGAGAAGGGCCACCAGGGCGAATTTCCACCATCTGACGCCGGCGGCGAAAAACACCGCGCCCGCAACCAGTGCGGTGATGATGGCGGTGCCGAGATTGGGCTGTTTCAAGATCAGCGCGACCGGAAGTGCTGTTGCCAAGGCCGGCGGGATCAGGAACAGGGGATTGCCGATCCGCTCGAAAGAGGCGCGATGAAACCAGGAGGCGAGGGCGAGCACGAGAAAAATCTTCATCAGCTCGCTCGGCTGCAACTGAAACCCGCCGATTTCGATCCAGCGCTGCGCCCCTTTGCCGACATGGCCGAAGCGGGCGACCATGAGCAAAAGCCCGACCCCGAGCGCATAGAGCGGCCAGGCAAGGCGCTGGATCAGACGAAGATCGGTGAGCGCGGTTGCGACCAGAATGACCAGACCGACGACGAAGCGCAGCGCATGGCGGTTGGCGAAAGGCTGCGGCCCGCCGCCCGCGGAATAAAGGGCGGTATAGCCGACGGCGGCGAGCAGCGCGAGCAGGGCGACGTAGAGCCAGCTCACCTCGCGCAGTTTCGCGACGATCCCGAATGTCTGGCCGCGATAGAGACGCCGCTCCATCATGGCGTTGCCTCCCCCGCGGCGCCGGCGCGAACGGCGAGCCGCGCTCCGCCATCGGGGGTGTGACCGGCCGGGTCACGCAGCAGGACGTCGGTCATGATGGCGCGCGCGAGGGGGGCCGCGCGCTGTGCCCCGGCATTGCCGTGCTCGACGACGACGGCGAGGGCATAGCGCGGCGCGTCATAGGGCGCGAAGGCGACGAAGAGCGCGTGCGGACGAAATTCCCAAGGCAGGTTCTCGGAATTGAAATGGCCGTGTTCGCGCGCCTCGCGCGAGACATGGCGAACCTGGGTCGAGCCGGTCTTGCCCGCGAGCTGGACGCCGGGAAGATCGAGGCGGGCGAGTGGCGCCGTGCCGCCCGGCTCGTTCACGACCGCCCACATGCCCTCTCGCACCATGTGCAGAAACGGCGCCGGGACATCGAGCGCCGGCCAATCCCCGGGCGCCGCCCCCGGGGACTGGGTTGCACCGATGCTCCGCGTCAGATGCGGCTCGACCGCGCGGCCGGTCGCGATGCGGGCCGCCATGGTCGCGAGCTGGATCGGGGTCAGTTGTAAAAATCCCTGGCCGATGCCATGCACCACGGTATCGCCCGGGTTCCAGTGATGGCCGTGCCCCTCGCGCCAGGCGCGCGTCGGAACCAGGCCGGTGCGCGCTTCCGGAAGCTCGATCGCCGGTCGCACGCCAAGCCCGAAGCGCTTGGCCATGGCGGCGATGGCATCGATGCCGGTGCGCCGCGCGACTTCATAGAAGAACACGTCGCAACTATTCTTGAGCCCGCCGCGGAGATCGAGCGCGCCATGGCCATAGCGGCTCCAGCAGTGGAACCGCGTATCGCCGAGATCGAGGTAGCCGGGACAGAAAATCCGCTCCCCGGGCGTGATCGTGCGCGCCGAGAGGCCGGCCATGGCGACCACCATCTTGAAGGTCGAGCCCGGCGCATAGAGCCCGGCCACGGCCTTGTTGATCAGCGGCGTCTGGCGATTTTTCGTCCATTCATTCCATTGCGCCTGCGAGACGCCGGAATTGAACAGGCTCGGGTCGAAGCTCGGCGTCGTCGCCATCGCCAGCACCTCGCCGTTCGTCGCATCGAGCACCACGGCACTCGCGCTCTCGGTCTCCAGCGTCTGCATCACATCCTGTTGCAGGCCGGAATCGATGGTCAGCGTGATGTCGGCGCCCGGAATACCTTCCTCGCGCGAAATCTCGCGGATCACCCGCCCGGCGGCATTGACCTCCACCTGCACCAGGCCCGCCTTCCCGCGCAATGCGAGGTCGTGAAATTTTTCCATCGCCGCGCGCCCGATCCGCATCCCCGGCAAGGCGAGCATCGGCTCGTCCTCCGCCTCGTCCTCGCCCGGCGGCGCGACATAGCCGACGACATGGGCGAGCGTCTGGCCAAACGGATAAAGCCTTGTCGTTCCGACATCGATCAGGACGCCCGGCAGATCGGGGGCATTGACCTCGATTTGCGCCATCTCCTCCCATTCCAGAAAATCGCGCAGGATGATGGGAATGAAGCGGCGGGAATGGAGGAGTTCGCGATCGATGCGGGCGCGCTCATGGTCGGAAAGGGGGATCAGGGCGGAGAAACGAGCGAGTGTCTCGGCGACGTCGCTGGTTTGCTCGGCGACCAGAACGGCGCGCCAGTTCATCCGGTTGCCGGCGAGCGGGGTTGTGGCGCGGTCCAAAAGCCGCCCGCGCGGCGGGGCGAGCAGGCGGGCGCTGATGCGGTTGCTCTCGGCGAGCAGGGCGTAGCGCGTCCCCTCCAGAACCTGCACCTGATAAAGCTTGGCCGCGAGCCCGCCGAGCGCCAGCACCTCGATCCCGCCGAGCAGCAGGGCGCGGCGGGTGAAGACATTGGTGCGGCGGGTGTCGCGGCGCATCGCCTCAAACCTCGGCGGCGGCGAGGCGCCGATGGGCGCGGGTCAGAAGAACGGCGAGCAGCGGATAAAACCCGATCGCGAACCCCACCTCCATCAGCGCCGGCGTCAACGGCAGCCATGTGAGCGAGAGGAGCGCGGTCAGTGCGACGGACAAGGCGATGGCCGCGGCCGCGAGCGCCGAGAAAGCCAGCCAGACGACGAGAAAGCTCTGACGCACGAGCAATCGGCGCCACCGCCGGGCGAGTGCCGCGACGAGCAGCAACAAAATCACATCGAGACCAAGCGGGCCGCTTCCGAGCAGATCGGCGAACATGCCGAGCACGAAGACCAGCGGCAAGGCCATCGCCGCCGGGCGGAACAGGGTCCAGAAATAGACCGAGGCGAAGAGGAAGGCCGGAGCGAGCGCCGCCTGCTCGGGCAAGCCGAGCGGGACAGCGAAGAGCAGCAATCCGAGCGCCGTCAGCGCCGCCGGGAAAGCGGCACGCGCGACGGTATCGAGCCGGCGCCAGACATCGCGCGCGAGATCGGGGGGCATGAGGGCGCCTGCCATCTCAAGGCTCGAAAATCGCCGCCGGGGTTGCGGATTTTCCCGCGCGCTCGGCAGATTCGGGCGGCTCTATCCCCGCCATGTGGTAGTCGAACACGCGGATGATGTCGAGCCGCGTGAGCCGTGCCGCCGGCACCACCATCGGGGCCGCGCCGACGTAATGCACGACGCCGACCGGGAGCCCAGCGGGGAAGGCATTGGCCTCGGCGCTGGTCACCACCCGCTCGCCCTCCTCGGGCGGCGTATCCTGCGGCCAGAAAAGAAGACGCGGCAGGTCGTTATTGGTGCCGGCCAGGATGGCGCGGGCGCGGCTGTGCTCCAGCGTCACCGGAATGCGGCTATTGATGTCGGTGATCAGGAGGACGCGGGCGCTGCGTGCCCCGGTTTCGGTGACGCGGCCGACCAGCCCGCGATCATCGAGCGCCACCTGCCCCTTGGCGATCGCGTGATGCGGGCCGACGGCGAGCAGGACCGAGCGGGCATAGACGCCGCCCGTATCGGCGACCACGCGGGCGGTGACATAGACCGCTCCCGGATCCGGTATCCAGTGGAGATTGGCGCGGAGAGTAGCATTCTCGGCTTCCAGCGCGAGCGCCACCGATTGCCATTGCCGCAAGCGCTCATTTTCTTCCCGCAGCGCCTTGTTTTCGCTGATCAGGGCGAGGAGATGGCCGGCCTCGGCGACGCTGTCACGGGCACGGATGAGGGGGTCGGCGATCAGGCCGTAGAGCGGCGCCAGCGTGTCGCCGAGGGCGGCGCGCGCGCGCTCGGCGAGCAAGGCGTCGGCCTTGCCGAGCAGAAGCAGCGCCACAGCGCTCGCGATGAGAAGCGGCAAGGTGAGCCGCCCCAGCGCCTGGCGCGCGGGAATGGACAACCGGATCATCGCGCCTCGTCCCTCCTGGACGCGCCGCCCGCCCGCCCCCAGGGGCGGACGATCGGCAAGAGATCATGGTCCGTGTAGAGGTTAGTCAGTACATCGTGGACAAAACGTTACGCAGTCTTTTCATCTCCTCGAGCGCGCGCCCGGTGCCGAGTGCGACACATTGCAGCGGCTCCTCGGCGACCACCACCGGAAGCCCGGTCGCATCGCGCAGCACCTGGTCGAGACGATAGAGCAAAGCGCCGCCGCCGGTCAGCACTATTCCCTTATCGACGATATCGGCGGCGAGTTCCGGCGGCGTGTTTTCGAGCGCGACCTTCACCGCCTCGACGATGGCGCCAACCGGCTCGGCGAGACTTTCGGCGATCTGGCGCTGGCTGACCAGCACTTCGCGCGGCACACCGTTCATCAGATCGCGCCCCTTGACCTCGCGATACGTCCCCTCGTCGCCGTCATAGAGCGAACTCGCGGCGCCGATTTCGAGCTTGATGCGCTCGGCCGAGCTTTCGCCGATCAGGAGATTGTGGTTGCGGCGGATGTAGCTGATGATCGCCTCGTCCATCTTGTCGCCGCCGACGCGCACGCTCCGGGCATAGACGATGCCGCCGAGCGAGATCACCGCAACCTCGGTGGTGCCACCGCCGATATCGACGACCATGCTGCCCGAGGGCTCGGTCACCGGCAGGCCGGCGCCGATGGCCGCCGCCATCGGCTCCTCGATCAAGAGAACCTTGCGCGCGCCGGCACTTTCAGCGCTTTCCTGGATGGCGCGGCGCTCGACCGCGGTCGAGCCGGAGGGGACGCAAATGATGATCATGGGGCTCGCGAAGCCGCGCCGGTTATGCACTTTGCGGATGAAGTGCTTGATCATCTCCTCGGCGACCTCGAAATCGGCGATCACGCCGTCGCGCAAGGGGCGGATCGCGGAGATGTTGCCGGGCGTCCTGCCAAGCATGTGTTTCGCTTCCTCGCCGACCGCGAGCACCTGCTTCTTGCCGCGGAGATCGGCGATGGCGACCACGCTCGGCTCGTCGAGCACGATACCGCGCCCCTTGACATAGACGAGCGTGTTGGCGGTGCCGAGATCGATCGCCATGTCGGCCGACATGATGCCGAGCAGCCGGGAAAACATCTTGCACAAACTCCTCATCCCGCGCCGCCGCGGGCAGCGGAGGGTTAGCCGCCCCGGCGTTCACAAACAAGAGGGAAGGCTTGCCCCAACCCCTCGGCGGCGGCAAAACATAACC
>JAKAQU010000168.1 GCA_021819535.1 Pseudomonadota bacterium
ATGCCGGGCGGGTCGCGGCGCTGATGCCGCTCTATCTCGGCGAGGGGTTCCGGCCATAAGGGTATGACGACCCCATCGGCATAGTAAAAAAGTCTTTTTGCTTCTTTTTCTTCAGAAAAAGAAGAACCTTTCTGCCCTGCCCATCACGCGAGACACTGCCCCACGAGGCGCGGGGCGATGGTTTCGGGGCGCGGCAGTGTCGTCGGGTCTTCGCCGGGCATGGCGCTCGCACGGAGGCGGGTTGCCATCGGGCCGGGATCGAACAGCGCAACCTGGAGCCGCGAGCCCTCGACCTCCTGCGCCCAGGCGCGCACCAGATTGGCTGCCCCGGCCTTGGTCGCGCCGTAAGCGCCCCAATAGGCGCGCGCGGTTTCGGCCACCGTATCGGTGACGAACACCGCCCGCCCGGCCTCGGCGATGGCGAGGAGCGGGCCGCAGCTTCGGATCAGGCGCCAGGTGGCGGCGAGATTGACGGCGACGACATCGTCCCAGTCGCGCGGCAGGATATGCGGCGCCGGCGTCAGGCGCCCGAGGCTTGCCGCGCAATGAACCAGGATGTCGAGCCGGCGGAAACGCTCGAACAGGCTCGGCCCGAGGGCATCGAGCGCCTCGCCGTTTTCGAGATCGAGCGGCAAGAGCGTCGCCTTGCCGCCGATCGCGCGGATCAGGTCGTCGGTCTCTTCAAGTCCCCCCTGGCTCCGCGCGGTGATCACCGGGTGGGCGCCGTTGCGGGCAAGCTCGATCGCGACTGCCCGGCCGAGCCCGCGGCTCGCACCGGTGACGAGGGCGATTTTGCCGGCCAGCGGAAGGGTGGTCTCGGCCATCAGCGATGCTCGGTGAGCAGGCTGAGCTGGCGGTTCTCATTCTCTCCCTGATCCGCGAGCGGGATCGGGTAATCGCCGGTGAAGCAGGCATCGCAGAAATGCGGTGCTGCGGCATCGCGTCCCTCGCGGCCGAGGGCGCGATAGAGGCCATCGAGAGAGACGAAGGCGAGGCTGTCGACGCCGATGAGGCGCGCCATCGCGGCGGTATCGTGGCGGGCGGCGAGAAGCTGGCTCTGCTCGGGGGTGTCGATGCCGTAGAAACAGGAATGCGTGGTCGGCGGCGAGGAGATGCGCAAATGCACTTCGCGTGCCCCGGCGGCGCGGACCATTTCGACGATCTTGCGGCTGGTGGTGCCGCGGACGATCGAATCATCGACCAGCACGACGCGCCTTCCCTCCAATACCGGGCGGTTGGCGGAGTGTTTGAGGCGCACCCCGAGATGGCGGATCTGGTCGGTCGGCTCGATGAAGGTGCGGCCGATGTAATGGTTGCGGATGATGCCGAGTTCGAAGGGAACCCCGCTTTCCTCGGCATAGCCCATCGCCGCCGGCACGCCGGAATCCGGCACCGGCACCACGACATCGGCGCCGGTCGCACTTTCACGGGCGAGTTCGCCGCCGATGCGCTTTCGTGCCTCGTAGACCGCCCGCCCCTCCATCACCGAATCGGGGCGGGCAAAATAGATGTATTCGAAGACGCAAAAGCGCGGGCGGGTGCGCCCGAAGGGTTTGATACTGTGGACACCGGAATCGTCGATCACCACCACCTCGCCGGGTTCGATGTCGCGGACGAACTCGGCGCCGACGATATCGAGGGCGCAGCTCTCGCTCGCCAGCACCCAGCCCGCGCCGAGCCGGCCGAGGATGAGCGGGCGCACGCCGAGCGGGTCGCGCGCGCCGAGCAGCGCCTCATTGGTCAGCGCGACCAGGCTGTAAGCGCCGACGACCTGCTTTAACGCATCGATCAGCCGGTCGACGACGGTGGAATAGAGGCTGATCGCGATGAGGTGGACGAAGACCTCTGAATCGGTGGTGGACTGGAACAGACAGCCGCGGCGCACGAGGGCGCGGCGCAGGGCGTGGGCGTTGGTGAGATTGCCGTTATGGCCGACGGCGAGGCCGCCGAACTCGAAATCGCCATAGAGCGGCTGGACGTTGCGCAGCACCGTCTCGCCGGTGGTCGCATAGCGGTTGTGGCCGACCGCGTGCGGGCCGGGGAGACCGGCGATCACCTTGGCGTCGCTGAAATTATCGCCGACCAGGCCGAGGCCGCGATGGGAGTGGAATTGCTGCCCGTCATAGCTCACGATGCCGGTCGCTTCCTGGCCGCGATGCTGAAGGGCGTGCAGGCCGAGCGCGGTCAGTGCCGCGGCGTCGGTTGCGTTCCAAACCCCGAAGACGCCGCATTCCTCGTGCAGGGCGTCGTCGTCATCGCGCGTGATCGTCATCGTGATCCTGTCTCCTCCGCCGCCCGCGCGGCGTGCGCGCCGAGCGCATAGCCGGTCGGGGCGGCGCGCAGCAAATCCTCGATCCCGAGCGCGTGCTGCTCGGGCGGCGGCGAAAGCCGGGGCCGGAATTCCGCCGGCAGCTCGCCGATCGCCCAGTTCGCGCCGTGCGATATATAGGGCAGGCTGCGCGCGGCCAAAACCGGTGGCGGCCAGCGTTCCGGGGGGAGCAGCATCGCGGCGATGATATAGGCGAAGACCAGCAGGGCGGCGCCGCGGACGATGCCGAAGACGAGGCCGAGCGTGCGGTCGAGCCCGCCGAGGAGGGAGGTGCGGACGACGCGGGCGAGGGTTCCGGCGATCAGCGAGAAGAGGATCAATCCGGCGAGAAAAACGAGGCCGAAGGCGACCGGATCGGCGATGCCGGTATCGGGAATCCATTCCCGCACATGCGGCTGAGCGAGGCTGAAATAGCGGGTCGCGAGCCACACGGCGCCGACCCAGGCGCCGATGCCGAGGGCTTCGCGCACGAAGCCGCGCCCGAAGGCGAGGAGCGCCGAGACCGCCACCACGCCGAGCGCCGCGAGATCGACCCAGGTCATGGCGAGACCCTATACACCGTCGCGCGAGGGGCGGCGAGGGGGGACCATCATGCCGCATTCATCTCGGCGATGATTGCGCTTGCTGCCGCGCGCGGATCGGGTGCGGTGATGATCGGCCGGCCGACGACGAGATAATCGGCGCCCCGCGCGATCGCCGCCCGCGGTGTCGCGAGGCGCTGGTGATCGTCGCGCCCGCTTCCTGCCGGGCGGATGCCGGGGGTTGCGATCAGGAGGCGCTCGCCCCCGATGGCGCCCCCGATGTCGCTGCGGATGGCGTCGGGGTGGTCGGCGGCGGAGGCGATGATGCCATCGCACCCGGCCTCCAGCGCCTGGCGGGCGCGGCGGCGGACGAGTTCGTGCGCCGAGACCGTCGCCCCCATCTCGGCGAGTGCGGCGTCATCGAGGCTGGTGAGGACGGTGACGGCGAAAATCTGCAATGGCGCATCGCCGCGCGCCGCCACCGCCGCCGCCATGATCCGCCGATCGCCATGAACGGTGATCAGGCTCGCCCCGCGCGCGGCAGCGATGGTGACGGCGCGGCCCACGGTTTCCGGGATGTCGTAGAGCTTGGCATCGAGAAAGAGCCGCCGCCCGCCGCCCGCGAGCCGGGCGATCAGGCGATCGACCCCGGGCGCGAACAGGAGGCCGAGCCCGAGCTTGAAGAACGACACCACGCCGTCGAGCCGCTCGGCCATGGCCTCGGCCTCGGCGATGCTCGCAAGATCGAGGGCGACGATCAGCCGCTCGGCCATCGCCCCCGGCACCACCCGTCTCGCCCCGCCCATCATCCTTGCCCCTCTCCGTTGCCCGGCGCCGAAGAACACCGAAACCGGAGATTAGGCAAGCGACGGCCGGCGCGGCTGTTTCCCCAGGCTGGTCGCTCTGCAAGCCGCCATCAAACGCGACCTCGCCGGACACATGACCCCAAGCCCGTCATCTCGAAAGCCTCCGCCGCCTCACCCCTCGCCTCTCTCGATGCGATGATATAAGCTCGGCGCATGGAGATCCGCCCCGCCGCACCCGCCGATATCCCCGAAATTCAGGCGATCTACGCCCATCACGTGCTGAACGGCACCGGCACTTTCGAGGAAATGCCGCCTTCGGTCGAGGAGATGGCGGGGCGTTTTGCCGCCTTCACCGCCGCCGGGGCGATCTGGCTGGTGGCCGGGGACGCGACCGGGGTGCTCGGCTATGCCTATGCCGCACGCTATCACAGCCGCGCCGCCTATCGCTTCACCGCCGAGGACAGCGTCTATATCCGCGATGACCGGCGCGGCACCGGCGTCGGGCAGGCGCTTCTCGCCCCGCTCATCGACGCGGCGACGGAGGCCGGGTTTCGTCAGATGCTCGCGGTGATCGGGGATGCCGCCAATGCCGGCTCGATCGCGCTCCATCGCCGCCACGGTTTTGCCGAGGCCGGGCGGCTCCACGCCGTCGGCTATAAATTCGGCCGCTGGCGCGATGTCGTCCTGATGCAGCGCCCGCTCGGCCAGGGGGACGCGGCAGCCCCTTGATCGCGCGCCTTGCCCGGGGGGGGTTCTCTGACTAAAGACGGGTTTTCCCTTACCGAGACGAAAGCGAGCCGCGCCTTGCCCACACCCGACCCCGCCCGTTACGATTTCGCCGCCGCCGAGCCGCGCTGGCAAAGCGAATGGGAGGCGCGCGGCTGTTTTCGCGTTGCCGACGCGCCGGCCGACGGGCGCGAGAAATACTATGTCCTCGAGATGTTTCCCTACCCCTCGGGGCGCATCCATATGGGCCATGTGCGCAATTACACGCTCGGCGACGTGGTGGCGCGCCATCAGCGGGCGCGCGGCAAGGCGGTTTTGCACCCGATGGGCTGGGATGCGTTTGGCTTGCCTGCCGAAAACGCGGCGCGCGAGCGCGGCATCCACCCGGCGCGCTGGACCTATGACAACATCGCGACCATGCGCGCCGAATTGCAGCGCATGGGCCTCTCGATCGAGTGGGCGCGCGAATTCGCGACCTGCGACCCGAACTATTACCGCCATCAACAGGCGCTGTTCCTCGATTTTCTCAAGGCCGGCCTCGTCGAGCGGCGCGAGGCCTGGGTCAACTGGGATCCGGTCGATCACACCGTGCTCGCCAATGAGCAGGTGATCGACGGGCGCGGCTGGCGCTCCGGCGCGCCGGTCGAGAAAAAGCTGCTCTCGCAATGGTTCCTCAAAATCACCGCCTTCGCCCCCGATCTCCTCGCCGCCCTCGAAAGCCTCGATCGCTGGCCGGAGCGGGTGCGCCTGATGCAGGAAAAATGGATCGGCCGGAGCGAGGGCGCGCGGCTGCGCTTCGCGCTCGAAAAAGCCACGGGCGGCATCGGCGAGGTCGAGGTCTATACCACGCGGCCGGATACGCTGTTCGGCATGTCGTTCGTGGCCCTCGCGCCCGAGCATCCGCTCGCCGCCGCTTTGGCCGCCGAAAACCCGGCGATCGCCGCCTTCATCGCTGAGTGCCGGCGCCTCGGCACCAGCGAGGCGGTGATCGAAACCGCCGAGAAACAGGGGCTCGATACCGGGCTCCGCGTCCGCCATCCGTTTCTCCCCGATCAGACATTCCCGGTCTGGATCGCCAATTTCGTGCTCATGGAATACGGCACCGGGGCGATTTTCGGCTGCCCCGCGCATGATCAGCGCGACCTCGATTTTGCCCGCAAATACCGGCTCGCCGTGCGCCCGGTGGTGTTGCCGCCAGGGACTGAGCCGGCCTCGTTCGCGATCGGCGATGAGGCCTATGACGGGCCGGGGGTGGTGTTCAACTCCGGCTTTCTCGACGGCCTCGCCGCCGAGGCGGCCAAGCGCGCCGCCATCGCCGAACTCGAGCGGCTCGGTGTTGGCGCCGGCGTCGTCAACTGGCGCTTGCGCGACTGGGGGGTGAGCCGGCAGCGCTATTGGGGCTGCCCGATCCCGGTCATTCATTGCGCCACCTGCGGTGTCGTCGCCGCGGCCGATCTCCCGGTTCTGCTCCCCGACGATGTCAGCTTCGACCGCCCCGGCAACCCGCTCGACCACCATCCCACCTGGAAACACGTCTCCTGCCCGCAATGCGGGCGGGAGGCCACGCGTGAGACCGACACCTTCGATACTTTCGTCGATAGTTCCTGGTATTTCGCCCGTTTCTGCAGCCCAGAGGCCGAGCGCCCGGTCGATCCCGAGGCGGCACGCCACTGGCTGCCGGTCGATCAATATATCGGCGGCATCGAGCACGCGATTTTGCATCTCCTTTATTCGCGTTTTTTCACCCGCGCCATGCACGCGACCGGCCATCTCGCCATCGACGAGCCCTTCGCCGGGCTTTTCACCCAAGGGATGGTGACGCATGCGAGCTATCGCGGCGCCGATGGCCGCTGGCTCTACCCGGAGGAGGTGGAGACACTTCCCGATGGCGGCGCGCGGCATCGCGAAACCGGCGAGGCGGTGAGCATCGGCCGCATCGAGGCGATGTCGAAATCGAAGCGCAACACCGTCGATCCCGGCGCCATCATTGCCCGCTTCGGCGCCGATACCGCGCGCTGGTTCATTCTCGCCGACAACCCGCCCGAGCGTGACATGGAATGGACCGAGAGCGGCGTTCAAGGCGCGCATCGCTTCATCCAGCGGCTCTACCGCCTGGTCGCCGACATCGCCGCCGAGCCGATGGTTGCCGCACCGCCGGCGGTAATCTCGCCGCCCGCCCGCGCCTTGCGCCAGGCGACCCATCGCGCCATCGCCGCGGTGAGCGACGCCCTGGAG
>JAKAQU010000169.1 GCA_021819535.1 Pseudomonadota bacterium
ATCTGACATCGGCGAGCGATGCGCCCTTCAGGCGTAACAGATTCCAGCTTATGATTTTCATGGGTGGTCATCGCTACTCGATGTTGCGCGCGATATAAAATAGCAATCGCGTGAAGATTTTGCTACCGGCGGCACGCTCGGGCCTGACCTGCGGCGGGAGAGGGATCGCCCCCGCCCTGTTACGCGATGCCCGAATTTGGGCCGAAAACCCCTCCCGCATCATGTTTCAACGCCGCCTCGCACCCATCAGCGCGGCGCCGAACAGTGCCCCGGCGATGGTCGCGACGATGATCAGAAAGCGGAGCCGCCATGCCGCCGCGTCGGCCTCGGCGGTCATGGTCCGGCGCAGCGCCGCGCGGAGGGCGGCGGCCCGGGCCGGAAGATCGGCGCCGTGATCCACCACCACTGCGCCGCCGAAGCGCGCCTCGTCATCCTTGGCGAGCCGTGCTGCCAGCGCGTCGATCTCATTGCCGCGCCCGCTCGCGAGGGCGTCATCGACCAGCGCCTCCTCACGCAGCGCGCGCGCGAGCGGCAGGGGGGCGGCGTAGGTCGCGAGAATGCCGGTAAGCCCGACGACGGCGAAAGCCATGGCGAGAAAGGTGATCAGGCTCGCGCCTGGCCGCCGTTCCGGGCGTGGGGGCGTCATGCATAGCGCCTGAGCAAGGCCACCAGCCGCCCTTGCAAACGCACCCGCTCGGCCGGGAAAATGCGCGTCTCGTGTCGGGCATTGGCGGGTTCGAGCGCGATCGAATTGCCGCGCCGGCGGAGCCGCTTCAGCGTCACCTCGTTCTCATCGATCAGGGCGACCACGATCTGGCCGTTTTCCGCCCCTTCGCCACGGCGGATGATGGCGGTATCACCATCGAAGATACCGGCATCGATCATCGAATCGCCCGCCACTTCCAACGCGTAATGCTCGCCATTGCCGAGGAGGGCGACCGGCACCTCGATCAGCGTGCCGTGATCGCGCAACGCCTCGATCGGGAGGCCGGCGGCGATACGGCCATAGAGCGGCAACTGCACCGCACTGGCCGCCGGCGCCGCGCGGGCGCCCTGCAAGCGGGCGGAGAAATCGCCGCGGATGACGTTGGGGGAAAAATTGGCGTGCGGGGGGGGGCTCGCCGCCGGCGCCAATCCCGCTTCGGCCTTCGGGCCGCTTCCCTCGCCGCCGTGCGCCGCATCGCCGAGAGGCCCCATCTCCTCCGGCAGGCGCAGCACCTCGAGGGCGCGGGCGCGGTGATGGCGGCGGCGGAGAAAGCCCCGTTCCTCCAGCGCCGAAATCAGACGATGGATGCCGGATTTGGATTTGAGGCCGAGCGCCTCCTTCATCTCCTCGAAGCTCGGCGAGAAGCCGGTCGAGCGCAAATGCTGGTCGATGATGGTCAGAAGATGATACTGCTTGCGGGTCAGCATGTCGGCCCTTTTCCAGCGAGTTCGGGGCATCGGCCGCCAGCCCCGGCAGGCCTCGATGCGTCGGCAGTGTTCTATATTGGTTCTAGTCTGCCCGTCAAGCGTTCTCAGGGTTTTGTTGCCGTCCCCACCGGCGTCGTCCCCACCGGCGTCGTCTCCACCGGCTTCGTCCCCTCAGGTCGGGACTCCGATGGTATAACCCCTGGGGCGGCAGCCTCGGAGGTCGTAAGACCAAGCGCGCCGTAAAGGCGGATGCTCGGCGGCCAGCTTCGCATCACCGCGCCGCGATGGCTGGTGGCGGCATAGCCGGCGTAAAGTACGATCGCGAGACTGGCCGCCCAGCCGAGCCAGATCGCGGCCCCTGGCTGGCGGCGGGGGGGCTTGCTCGGTCGGGCGATCGGCCGCGATGAGGCCGCGAGCGGCGTCGCCGGCTGGCGAAAGCCGGGGTCCGGCGCCGGGGTGGGCTCGGCTGGCGCCTCGGCCGGCGCATCGGCTTCCTCCTCTGGCGCGGGCTCCGGCACGGCCTCGGCACTCGGCAGCCATTCATGGCCGCAGCGCGCGCAACGTGCCCGCCGCCCTGGGGCGAGCAACGCATCCGGAACCTCATAGGCGGCGGCGCAGGCGGGACAGGTGATGTGCATGATCGTGCCCGTTACTTTGGCGCATCGGCCCGGCCGTGACAATGTCGCGCGTTTGCGCCACCTGCCGCAGCTTGGCAAAAGAGACGGGGCGAAAACGCGATTCGGCATGATCAGATTTCACGAGGTCGGGCTTTCCTATGGCGACGGCGCTGATGGCGGCGGCGAGACGGGGCTGGTGTTGCGCAATATCAGCTTCGCCGTTCCCTCCGGCGGGTTTCGCTGGCTGCTCGGACCCTCCGGGGCGGGCAAGACCAGCCTTCTGCGCCTGCTCTACCTCGCCGCCCGCCCGAGCCGGGGCGAGGCGGTCATTCTCGGCCATCCCGTCCACGCCGCCGGGCGCCGCGATCTCGTCGAACTCCGCCGGCGGATAGGCGTCGTGTTCCAGGATTTTCGCCTGCTCGCGCATCTCTCGGTTTTTGATAACGTGGCGCTGCCGCTCCGCCTCGCCGGGCGGCCCGAGGGGCAGATCCGTGCCGATGTGGCGGAGATGCTGCGCTGGGTCGGGCTTGCCGGGCGCATGGCGGCGCTGCCGCCGACGCTTTCGGGCGGCGAGCAGCAGCGGGTCGCCATCGCGCGCGCGGTGATCAATCGCCCGGACCTCATCCTCGCCGACGAGCCAACCGGCAATCTCGACGAGGCGCAGGCCGAACGGCTGATGCAGTTGCTCGCCGAACTCAACCGGCTTGGGACCAGCATCATCGTCGCGACCCATCAGACCGCGCTCCTTGCGCGCCATCCGGCGCCGGCGCTCAGGCTCGATCGCGGGCGGCTGGTGGGCGATGGCTAGAGACGGGGTGCGCCCGCGCGAGGTCCGGCTGCGGCCGGCCGGGTTCGATGAACTCGGCCTCAAGCGCGCCTTCGCCCCGCGCCTGCTGCCGCTCCTCGTCGCCGCGATGGCGTTTCTGGCGGCGCTGACGCTGGTCGGCATGCTGGCCGCCGCCGGCCTCGCCCGGCATTGGCGCGAAGGGGCGGGCGCCAGCCTCACCGTCCAGGTGCCGATGCCGGATGCGCCGGCGGCGACGGGGGCGGGAAGCCGGGCCGAGGCCGTTCTCACCCTCTTGCGCGCCGCGCCCGGTATTGCCGCGGCACGGCGCTTGAGCGGGGCCGAACTCGATGCGCTGCTGCGCCCCTGGCTCGGTGCGACGCCGGGCGCGCTCGGCCTCGCCGTGCCCGCGGTGATCACCGTCCAACGCGCTGCTGCCGCGCCGCTCGACGAGGCGGCGCTCACGGCACGGCTCGCCGCCCCGGCGCCGGGGACGCTGGTCGAGGCGGCGGCACCGTGGCTCGCGCGGCTCGCGGCACTGGCCCGCAGCCTCGAAGCGCTGGCGGCACTCGCGCTCGTCATCGTCGGCGCGATCGCCGCTTTGGTGATCGCGATCGCGACCCGGGCCGGTCTTGCCGCGCGGCGCGAGGCGCTCGAGATCGTGCATGGCCTCGGCGCGAGCGACGGCTATATTGCCGCCCGCTTTGCCGCCCGCGCTTTGTTCCTGGCGGCGATCGGGGGTGTTTCGGGGACACTCGCCGCCTTGCCGGTGGTCGTCCTGCTCACCCGTCTCGCGGCGCCGTTCACGGCATTGGCGGCACCGGGCAGATTGTCGCCGGCAGATGCCGTAGCCTTGCCTGCCACGCTCTGGCTTGCCGTGCTGCCGCCGGCCGCCGCCGCGATTGGCTGGCTCACGGCAGAGATCACGGTGCGGCGATGGCTCCGCCGGCTGCCATGAGCCCGCGCCCGTGGTGGCCGGCCCGGCGGCGCCGGGTGGTGTCGGCCGCATTCATTCTCCTCGCCGCGGCGTGGCTTGCCGGGTTCGTCCGGTTCATGGTGGCGGTCAGCGCGCCATTGCCGGCCGATCCGCCAGAAGCCGATGCCATCGTCGTCGTCACCGGGGGGGCGGACCGGATCGCCGAGGGACTGAGATTGCTGGCGGCGGGCAAGGGGAGGGAATTGCTGGTCTCGGGGGTGGCATCCAAGCTTGATCTCACCCTGATGGCGCGCCATGCCGGACTTGATCCAGCACTCCTCGCAGGCCACGTCACCTTCGGCCGCGCCGCCCTCTCGACGCGCGGTAACGCCCGTGAGGCGGCGCTCTGGGCGCGGCAATACGGGTTTCATTCGCTGATCCTGGTCACCGCGACCTATCACATGCCGCGCGCGCGTGCCGAATTCGCCCGCGCCATGCCCGGGATCGTGCTCCACGCTGCCGCCGTGTCGCCACCGGCGATGCGCACCCCCTGGCATTGGGCGACGCTCCGGCTGCTCGCCGTCGAATACAGCAAATATCTGATCGTCGCATCCGGGCTTTCAGCGTGGTTCGCGGACGGCACAGCCGGGATCTGAGGGGAGGGGTCGCCATGGACCGGGGCATGATTTTTCTGCGCTCGGCGCTGTTCAATCTCTATTTCTTTCTGCTCACCTTCATCCTCGGCCTCGGCGGGCTTTTCGTGCGCGCTTTCGCGCCGGCCCGGGCGCTCGGCTACGCGCAGGTCTGGGCGCGGCTCGTGCTCCGAGGTCTCCGCGCGATCTGCGGCATCTATCCGGTCGTGAGCGGCGCCGAGCATCTGCCGGTCTCAGGGCCGATCCTGGTCGCCTCTCAGCACCAATCCGCGTATGACACGCTGGTTTGGCTGACGCTGCTTTCGCGTCCGACCTACGTGATGAAGCGGGAGCTTGCGAAAATTCCGCTTTTCGGCCCCCTCACGCCGCTGGCCGGGATGATCCTCGTTGATCGTGCCGGCGGCGCCGCGGCGTTGCGCAGCCTCATGTCAGAGACCCGGCGGGCGGCGGCGGAGGGGCGTCAGATCATCATCTTTCCCGAGGGAACGCGCACCCTTCCCGGCGAGCGGCGGGCGCTGCAGCCCGGGGTCGCGGCGATGGCGGCGGCGGTGAAGCTTCCGGTCGTGCCGGTTGCGACCGATTCCGGCCTCCGCTGGGGCAAGAACGCGTTTTTCAAGCGGCCGGGGCCGATCCACCTTGCCATCTGCCCGCCGCTTTCCGCCGGGATGACGCGTGAGGGGCTGCTTTCCGGCATTCAAGCGGCGTGGGATGCGCAACCCCTGCCGTATCCCCCGGCATGAGCCGGTTTTTCGGCCGCGGGGCGCCGACGGTGTGGGTAACTCTGTGGGAGGACGGGCGGAAAGCTCTTATGTCACCCTAATGTCAAAATTCAATCATTTGTAAAAGCTTGCTTTTATGCCGATTTTCGGTTGTCCGGGGCGATTTTCGTGAGATGGGGATAATTTACCGGCGGAGCACGTCTCTCAACCATCGAGCGCCCGCCCGCGTGTCTCCGGCAGGGCGAAAGCGGCGATGAAAAATACCCCATAGGCCACGACCGCGAACAGAGCGATGGCGTCGGCAAGCGGGATGATTTGCGCGAGATAGCCGACCAGGGTCGGGAACAGGGCGCCGATGCCGCGACCGAAATTATAGCAGAACCCCTGCCCCGAGCCGCGCATCGCCGTCGGGAACAGCTCGGTGAGGAAGGGGCCGAAGCCGGAAAAATAGCCCGATGCAAAAAAACCGAGCGGAAAGCCGAGCACCAGCATCGCCTGGTTCGGGATCGGGATCTGGGTATAGGCGAGAACGATGGCGATCGCCCCGGCCGAAAACACCAGAAACAGCGCCCGCCTTCCGATGCGATCGGCAAGCCAGGCCCCTACGAGATAGCCCGCGAAGCTGCCGGCGATCATGGTTGCGAGATAGAGCGTCGAGCCGATGACGCTGAGCCCGCGCGTGGTTTTGAGGAAGGTCGGAAGCCAGGTGGTGATCGCGTAATACCCGCCCTGAGCCCCCGTCGAGGCGAGCGAGGCGAGCAGCGTCGTCCGCACGATGTCGGGGGCGAAAATGCGGGAAAGCGGCGCATGTGCGTCGCCGGCGGCAAGGCGTCGGCGGCTTTCGGCCGCGAGTTCGGGCTCGGCGACGTGGCGGCGGATATAAAGCGTGAGCAGCGCCGGGGCGATGCCGAGCGCGAACATCGCGCGCCAGGCGAGTGCGGCCGGCAGGAGCGAGAACAATACCGCCTGGGCGAGCACCGCCGCCCCCCAGCCCAGCGCCCAGCCCGCCTGCACCGTGCCCACCGCCCGGCCGCGAAAGGCGGGGCGGATCACTTCGCCCATCAAAACCGCGCCCACCGCCCATTCGCCGCCGAAGCCAAACCCGAGCAGGGTGCGAAATACGAGGAGCTGATCGAAATCCTGGGCGAATGCGGAAAGCAGGCTGAACAGCGAGAACCACAGGATGGTGAGCTGAAGGGTGCGCACGCGGCCGATGCGGTCGGAGAGGAAGCCGGCGAGCCAGCCGCCGATCGCCGAGGCGAGCAGCGTGACGGTCGCCGCAAGCCCGGCGTGGCCGCCGCTCACGCCCCAAAGCCGCATGATCGAGCCCAGTACCAGCGGATAGATCATGAAATCCATGCCATCGAGCGCCCAGCCGGTGGCGCAGGCAATGAAAGTGCTGCGTTCGGGCGCCGTCATGCCGCGAAGAAAGGCGAATAATCCGGCATCCTTGCCGCGGGAAATGACGTCGGAAATGGCACGCCTCCTTTTCGTTTCAGTTAAAATTGTTCTTT
>JAKAQU010000170.1:0-3977 GCA_021819535.1 Pseudomonadota bacterium
GCGCGGGTGCCGCTGGTGATCGTCCAGGCCCGCGTCTCCTTCGGCCCCGCGGTGAAATAGGTGATGAGTTCGAGGAGATCGTAGCCGGCGCGGATCACCCGCTCCAGCCCGCTCTCGGCAAGGCCGAGCCCGGCGAGAAATTCGCCGCGCTCGCCCTCCGGCAATTGCGCGACCTCGGCCTCGATCGCCGCCGAAACGACGACAGCGCGCGCGCCCTCGGCCCGCGCCCGTGCCGCGACCCGCGCGCTCGCGGCATTGCCCGAGGCGGCATCGGCCTCGGCGACATTGCAGACATAGAGCACGGGTTTGGCCGTGAGCAGATTGAGCCGGCGGACCGCCTCCTGCTCGCCGGCCGGGATCGCCGCGCGCACCGGCTTCCCCGCCTGCAAGGCGTCGAGCAGCGGCGCGATCAGCGCTGCCTGCGCCTGCGCTTCCCGATCGCCGCCACGGCCCTTTTTTTGCAAATTCGGCAGGCGTTTTTCCAGGCTTTCGAGATCGGCGAGCATCAACTCGGTCTCCACCGTCTCGGCATCGCGCAGCGGATCGACACTGCCCTCGACATGGGCGATATCGTCATCCTCGAAGCAGCGCAGCACGTGGATGATGGCATCGACCTCGCGGATATTGGCGAGAAACTGATTGCCCAACCCCTCGCCTTTCGCCGCGCCGCGCACGAGGCCGGCGATATCGACGAATTCGAGCGAGGTCGGGACGATTTTCGCCGATTTGGCGATCGCGGCGAGTGTGGAGAGCCGCACATCCGGCACCGCGACCCGGCCGATATTGGGCTCGATCGTGCAAAACGGATAATTCGCCGCCTGCGCTTGCGCGGTCGCGGTGAGCGCGTTGAACAGCGTCGATTTGCCGACATTGGGCAGCCCGACGATGCCGCAATTGAACCCCATCAGCCCTGCTCCCGCTGCAAAAGCGCAACCTTGGTCATGAAGGCTTCCGGCTGCCCGGCCGCCAAAAGCGGCGCCGCCTCGGCGATGGCGCCGAGCATGGGGACGAGCCAAGCCTCGTCCTCGCGGCCGAAATCGCCGAGCACATGAGGAAGCACCCGCTCCTTGTCGCCGGGATGGCCGATGCCGAGGCGAACCCGCCAGTAATCCGGCGTCCCGAGCAGACGATCGAGGCTGCGGAGGCCATTATGCCCGGCCGCCCCGCCGCCGCGCTTGATGCGGATCTTGCCCGGCGCGAGATCGAGTTCGTCATGAAACACCGTGATCGCCAGAGGCGCGATTTTGTAGAACGAAGCCGCGGCGGCAACGCTCTCGCCGGAGGCGTTCATATAGGTTTGCGGCTTCAAGGCGAGCACCCGCTCTCCCCCGATCTCCCCCTCGGCGATCAGCCCCTTGAAACGCTGCCGCCACGGGCCGAACCCGTGGCGTTCCGCCATCACCTCGACCGCCATGAAGCCGATATTATGGCGATTGCGGCGCATGCGCGCCTCGGGATTGCCGAGCCCGACCCAGAGCAGCATGCAAAGACCGGGGCGCGATCAGCCCTTTTTGCCGCCGCCGGCCGCGGGCTTCGCTGCCGCCGGCTTGGCAGGGGCTGCCCCCTTGGCCGGCGCGGCCCCTTTGGCCGGCGCGGCGGCGGGTGCCGCGGCCTCGGCGGTCTCGGCGACCTCAGCGGCTTTGGTCGGGGCGGCCACGGTCAGAATGACGAAATCGCGGTCGACGATGGTCGGCCGGCAATGCTCGGTGCCCTTGAGATCGGACCAGCGGATATTGTCGTTGATGTCGAGCGTGCCGAGATCGGCCTCGAAATATTCCGGCACCTTCTCCGGGTCGCAATAGACATCGACCGCGTGGCGGACGACGTTGAGCACGCCGCCGCGCTTGAGGCCCGGGCTCACGCCGTCATTGATGACATGGATGGCGACGGCGACACGCACCTCTTCGCCGGCGGCGAGGCGCTGGAAATCGATGTGGATCGGCGTCTCGTTCACCGGATGGAACTGCACGTCACGGATGAGGGCGCGGGTCTTCGCCCCATCCACCGCGATCTCGTAGAGGCGCGAGCGCCAGCCGCCGCGATGGATCTCGCGCAAGACCAGGCGCGGATCGAGCGCGATCAGGCTCGGGCTCTCCTTGGCGCCGTAAATCACACCGGGCACTTTGCCCTCTCGCCGGGTCGCACGCGCCGCCCCCTTACCGGCTCGCGCACGCGCCTCGGCCTCAATGGTCACGAAATTGGCCATGGTTCGCTCCTGCGTTCTGAAAACCGAAACGCCGGCCTCCAGGGGTGCCGGCGCGTGATGCCCTTAGCCGATCGAAAGCCGGGCGGCAACCTTATCTTGCCGCTGTCTCCTCGGGCGCGAGCAGGCGCCATGCGGCCTCGCTGGCCTCTGGCGGCTGGCAATAAATCGGTGTCCCATTCGCCGTCCGCACCCGTGCGGTGAGGCCCATTTCGCTGCGAACGGCGCGAAACAGCCCGCCATGCGCCACCACCAGCCAATGCCGCTCGACGGCGAGCAGGCGATTGAGGGCATGGCGCGCGCGCGCGCGGAGTGCCGCGAACGGCTCGCCCCCCTCCGGCGTTGCGCGCCCGTCCACCCAATCGGTGAACCAGGCCCCCATCGGCTGGCCTTCCTGGATGCCGAAGGCGACCTCGCGGAGTTCGGGCACGATTTCGACCGCAACACCGAGGGCGGCAGCGGCGATCGCGGCGGTCTGCCGCGCCCGCCCGAGGGGGGAGGCGGCGATCGCCTCGATCCCGCGTCCGACCAGCGCCGCCGCCGCCGCGCGCGCCTGCGCGAGCCCGTGCTCGTTGAGTGGGATATCGACATTGCCCTGAGCGAGATTATTGGCGTTCCAATCGGTCTCGCCGTGGCGGAGAAACCAGAATGGACGCCGGATGAGCTCGCTCACGCGATGCGCCTCAGGCGAATCCCTCTTTCTGGAGTACGCGGGCGACCGCGGGACGGGCGAGCATGCGGGCGTAATGCCCGGCGAGATTGGCCGGCAGCGGCAGCTTGCCGCCCATGCGCCAGAATTCGATATAGAACAGCGCCGCATCGGCGATCGAGAACGGGCCGACCGCATATTCCTTACCGGCAAGCGCCTGATCGAGAGTGGAAAGCCCGGCCTCGAAAATCTCGAGGCCGCGTTTTTTCACCTTGTCATGATCGGCGTCGCTCGGGGCAAATTTCGCCGGTGCGAACATGCGCGAAAACCCCTGCATATGGATGGTCGCGACGATGTAATCGATGATTTCGAGCGCCCGCGCCTGCGCCTCCACCCCCTCCGGCCACAGTTTCGCCGCTGGATTTGTCTGGGCGAGGTAATAGGCAATCGCCGGAAATTCGGTCAGCACCGAACCATCGTCGCGCACCAGGGTCGGCACTTTCGATTTCGGATTGACCGCGGTGAACGCCGGCTGGAAATGCGCGCCGTCACGGAGCGATATTTTTTCAATTTCGAACGGCGCGCCGATCTCTTCGAGGAGAATATGAATGCCGATCGAGCAGGCGCCGGGCGAATAGAAGAGTTTCATGATGTCTTTCCTCCTGGATTATTCGAATAAAGAACTGACCGAGCTTTCATCGCTGATCCGCCGCATGGCTTCGGCGAGCAGACGCGCGATGGAAAGCTGGCGGATGTTATGGGCCAAGCGTACCGCCTCCGTCGCCAGAATACTATCGGTGATGGTCATCATGGCGATCGGGCTTGCGGTGATGCGGGCGACCGCCCCGCCGGAGAGCACGCCATGTGTCGTATAGACGCTCGCCGAGCGGGCGCCGTTGGCGATCAGGGCGGCGGCGGCGTTGCAGAGGGTACCGCCGGAATCGACGATATCATCGACCAGGATGCAATCACGCTCGCCGACATCGCCGATCACGTTCATCACCTCCGAGACGCCTGCGCGTTCGCGGCGCTTGTCGATGATGGCAAGGTCGCAATTCAGCCGGGTTGCGATCGCGCGCGCGCGGACGACACCCCCGACATCGGGCGAGACGATCATGATGTCCT
>JAKAQU010000170.1:3987-6549 GCA_021819535.1 Pseudomonadota bacterium
CGATCGAAGCGTTCGCGAATGTCGCGGGTAAAGAGCGGCGCGGCATAGAGATTATCGACCGGAATATCGAAAAACCCCTGAATCTGCCCGGCATGCAGATCCATGGTGAGAACCCGGTTGGCGCCGGCCTCGGTGATCAGATTGGCGACCAGCTTGGCGCTGATCGGCGTGCGCGGGCCGGATTTACGATCCTGCCGGGCATAGCCGAAATAGGGAATGACCGCCGTCACCCGTCGCGCCGAGCCGCGCCGGAGCGCATCCAGCGTGATCAGCAACTCCATCAGATTGTCGTTGGCGGGATAGGAAGTCGATTGGATCACGAAAACATCCTCGCCACGGACGTTTTCATGGATTTCGACGAACACCTCCATATCGGCGAAGCGGCGGATGGCGGCACTGGTCAGCGGCAGGTTGAGCGCCGCGGCAACGGCCTCGGCCAACGCGCGGTTGCTGTTACAGGCGACGATTTTCATCTGGCGTGATCCCGAAGCCCGGGTCGATCCGGGGATGGTTTGGGCTTCTAGCAATGTGACAGGAGCATGTCCAACCGCGGCTGCTCATGGCTGGGTCGGCTCGCCGAGGGCGGCCGGGTTGAGTGATGGCGGCGAAGAGGGGGGCGGCGAAGAGGGGGGCTCCGAAGATGGGGCGGCTTGTGGGCGCGCGCCCGCCGCCGTGGCGGTGCCATTGCCCGGAGGGGGGGTGCCATTGCCCGGAGGGGGCGTCCCCGGCGGCGGATGGCGCTGCTTTTCCATCACCTCGCGCATGCCGACCGCCGCCTGCTGCGCCACCACGATCGCGACATCGCCCCAATACTGATCGAGGGTGCCGCTCGGCACCTCGTTGATCTGAACGATGCGGCCGAGATCATGCCCGCTCGCGTCCCGCATCTGCCACTGAATTTCAATCCGGCTATTGCCGGCCGCGGCGGGAGAGAGACGAACCTGGCCGCCGATGGTGAAATCGGCTGCTTTCGGGTCGTTTTCGAGGATGACGCCGAGTTGCGGCAATTGCAGCCGCATCTGGTGGGCGAGCGAGGAATCGCCATCCCCCGGCGCGCCATCGACGCCGAGCACGGCGACCTTGGGCGGGCGATGATAGAGGCTGTTCGGGTCGTTTTGCTTCTGCGCGGCATCGATGCTGGTCAGCATGGCGGCGAGTTTCGGCGCCACGTCCTCGGCCGCGCTCTGCAGCACACCGGAATCGCCACGCGCCCAGGCCGCCGCCGGTTCCGGCAACCCCTCGACATGCGCGATCTCGATCCCCGCCGGGTTCATGATCGCGTAGCGCGGTATCACTTGGGCTCCGTGCATTTCGGCGGTCGCGACCAGCCGCCAATCGCTGTGCTTGGCGGCGACCGCCTGGGCCGGCACCTCGTTGCCGAGCAGTGCCACGGCGAGGTCGGTCGCGAAGGATCTGGCATCGGCATCGGCAAGCAAGGCATTCGCCGGCACCGGCACCGCAAGGCGCGGCGGCGGCGGCTCGACGAGCCGCGCCGCCTCCCCGGTTTGCGGCCCGGCGAAGGGGCGCGGTACCGGCACACAGGCGGCGAGCGCCAAAACCAGCCCCATGCCACCAGAGCCGAGACCGCGCGCCGCGACCCCCGCCCGCATCAGAGCACGATCAGCGACATTTGATGTCCGATCGCCCCGCCACCGGCGAGGGTGCGCCGGCGATGGCTGAAAAACCGCGCCGTATCGCCGACGGTATCGCTCGTCGGCGGCGACACCGCCGCGACCCCCGCCGCCATCAGGCGTGATGCGCAATAGCCGGGGAGATCGAACTGCCAATGCACGAAATCGCGCCCTGGGCCGAAAAATCGCGCATCCGCGGCATCATGGCCGATGACCGCGGCCCGAAGATCGGCCCCGACCTCATAAGAACGCTGTGCGATGCACGGGCCGATCGCGGCATGGATGCGCGCCGGCGCGGCACCGAGCGCCACCATCGCCGCGACCGTCGCTTCCAGAACCCCGGAGAGCGCGCCACGCCAGCCGGCATGGGCGGCGCCGATCACCCCGGCCTTGGCATCGGCGAACAGCACCGGCGCGCAATCGGCGGTGACGATGCAGAGCGCGACCCCGGCCCTGCGCGTCACCATCGCATCGGCGGCCGGCCCGGCGCCGAGCGCCCACGGGGTTTCGACCGTGACCACCCAAGCGCCATGAACCTGGGTCAGGCCCAGCATCGATGCCGGCTCGGCGCCGAGCGCGCGCGCGGCGCGGGCACGGTTTTCGATCACATTCTCGCGCGCGTCCTGGCCGCCGAGGCTGCCGTTGAGGGCGGCGAACGGGCCGGTCGAGACGCCGCCCTCGCGGGTGAAGAACCCATGCCGGACGGCGAGCGCCGGGATGGAGAGAAAGGGCGGGAGCGTCACGGCTCAAATCCTGGCGGGGTTGGGGCGGCAGGATGCATGATGGCGATGGCCTTGAACAGAAGCCCCATGCGATCGGGCTCGGCGAGACGCTGGGCGGCGGCGATCAGGGCGGCGGCGCGGTCGGGCGCCTGTGTCCGGGCAAGCCGGCCGGTGCGCTGAAAAAGCCCGAGCCGGGCGAGCAAAATCCC
>JAKAQU010000171.1 GCA_021819535.1 Pseudomonadota bacterium
AACGCCGCCAATGGCTTGCTCAAGCTCCTCGAAGAGCCGCCGCCGCGCGCGATCCTGCTCCTCGTCTGCAGTGCGCCGGGGCGGCTTTTGCCGACCATCAGGAGCCGCTGTCGCACGCTTCGCCTGGCACCGCTCGCGGCCCCGATCATGGAGACGCTGCTCGCGCGCCTGCTGCCCGAGACGGCGCAGGCCGAGCGCGCACGCCTTGCCGCCCTGGCCGAGGGGTCTCCCGGCCGGGCGCTGGCGCTCGCCGAGGAGGATGGGCTCCGCCTCGCCGGCCTGGTCGCGGAATTGCTCGTGGCACTGCCGACGCTCTCCGCGGCGGAGAGCCACGCTTTCGCCGATCGCGTGCTCGGGGGCGACGAGGGCGGCTTCGACATGTTCACCGATCTTCTCCGCGATACCATCGCCCGTGCCCTCCGCGAGGCCGGGCGCGGCGGCACCCACCCCGTCTGGCTCGGCGCCCGCCCCCTTGAAGCCTGGGCGGAGCTATGGCACGCCATGGGCGAGATGCAGGATGACACCGGGCGTTTCTATCTCGATAAACGCCAGGCCACTTTGACAACGCTGTTCCGCGCCGCGCGCCTCGCGGGATCCGCAACCCCCGCGCGCTGACACCGCAAGAGCTAGACCGCAAGAGCCCGATGGCATGAAAAAATTCTACCTGACGACGCCGATCTATTACGTGAACGGCGCCCCGCATATCGGCCACGCCTATACCTCCATCGCCGCCGATGTCCTGGCGCGCTGGCAGCGGCTCGACGGGTGCGAGGTGTTTTTCTTGACCGGCACCGACGAGCACGGCCAGAAAGTGGAAAAGGCGGCGGCCGAGGCCGGGATCGATCCGCAGCGCTTCACCGACCAGGTGGCGGCCGATTTCCGCGCCATGGCGGCGGCGATGGGGGTCTCCAACGACGATTTCATCCGCACCACCGAAGAGCGCCATAGGCGCGCCTGCGTCGCGCTCTGGGAGCGTCTCGCTGCCAATGGCGCGATCTATCTCGGCCATTATGAAGGCTGGTACGCGGTACGCGACGAGGCGTTCTATGGCGAGGACGAACTCGTCAAAAAGCCGGACGGCACGCGGCTCGCGCCGACCGGCGCGCCGGTCGAATGGGTGCGCGAGCCCTCCTATTTCTTCCGCCTTTCCGCCTGGCAGGAAAAGCTGCTCGCGTTCTACGAACAGAATCCGGATTTCATCGCCCCCGCCGCGCGCCGCAACGAGGTGCTGAGCTTCGTGCGCGGCGGGCTCGACGATCTTTCCGTCAGCCGCACCAGTTTCCGCTGGGGCATTCCGGTGCCGAACGATCCTGCGCATGTGATGTATGTCTGGCTCGACGCCCTGACCAATTATATCACCGCCGCCGGCTTCCCCGACGAGGCTGCTGCGCGCTGGCCGTTCTGGCCGGCCGATCTCCATATCGTCGGCAAGGAGATCGTGCGCTTCCACGCCGTCTATTGGCCGGCGATGCTGATGGCGGCCGGAATCGCGCCGCCGAAGCGCATCTATTCCCATGGCTGGTGGACGGTGGAGGGCGAGAAGATGAGCAAATCGCTCGGCAACGTCATCGATCCGCGCGCCCTGGTCGCGGAATTCGGGCTCGATCCACTGCGCTATTTCCTGCTCCGTGAAGTTCCCTTCGGCAATGACGGTGATTTCAGCCGCCGCGCCTTGATCACCCGCCTCAACGGCGAGCTTGCCAACGATCTCGGCAACCTCGCCCAGCGCACGCTCTCGCTGATCGCCCGCAATTGTGACGGGCTCAGGCCGGAGATCGGGGTTCGTATCGCCGCCGATCAGGCGTTGCTCGCGGCCAGTGGCGCGCTCGCGGATGTGCTTCGCGAGCGTCTGCAGCGGCTCGCTTTTCATGAGGCGCTGGAGGAGGTGTGGAAAACCGTGCGTGCCGCCAATGCCTATATCGACCATCAGGCGCCCTGGGCGTTGCGCAAAACCGATTCCGCGCGCATGGCGGTGGTGCTCCGGGTGTTGCTCGATGCGCTGCGGGGGATTGCGACGGTGTTGCAACCCTTCATGCCGGACAGCATGGCGCGCATGCTCGATCAGCTCGGCGTGCCGGAGGGCGAGCGCAACCTCGCCGCCCTGGCCGAGGATCTTCCGGCCGGCGCGTCCCTGCCGGTGCCTTCCGGCATTTTTCCGCGCTTCGTCGAGGCCGCGGGGTAGGGGTGATGCTCATCGATTCGCATTGTCACCTCGATTATTTTCACGGCGACGATCTCGCCGCCGTGCTCGCCCGCGCGCGGGACGCAGGGGTTGGCGAGATGGTCAGCATCAGCACCCGGCTCGATCAGGCCCCGGACCTGATCGCGCTCGCCATGGCGCAAGAGACGGTCTGGTGCACGATCGGCGTCCATCCGCATCACGTCGCCGAGGCGCCGCTCGCCGAGATCGCAGCACTGGTCGCGCTCGCCGCCCACCCGAGGGTGATCGGGATCGGCGAATCCGGGCTCGATTACTTTTATGATCGCGCGCCGCGCCCCCTCCAGCAGGAGAGTTTTCGCCGCCATATCCGCGCCGCCCGCGAAGCCGCCGTGCCGCTCGTCATCCATGCCCGCGACGCCGATGAGGATATCGCCGCGATCCTCGACGACGAGACCGCGCGCGGCGGCCCCTTCGCCTTTCTTTTGCATTGCTTCCGATATGGGCGCGAGCTCGCTGAGACCGCGCTCGCTCTCGGCGGCTATATCAGTTTTTCCGGCATGCTGACCTTTCCGAAATCAGAGGCGATCCGGGAAATCGCCCGCGCCGTTCCGGCCGAGCGGCTGCTGGTCGAGACCGATGCCCCCTATCTCGCGCCGGTACCTTATCGCGGCAAGCGCAACGAGCCGGCCTTTGTCGCCCATACCGCGCAAAAACTCGCGGAATTGCGCGGCCTCGACGCGGCGGCGCTGGCGCGGCTCACGACGGCGAATTTCCGTCGGTTATTCAGCAAAACCGGTTGAGCCGATGACCTCGGCGGCGATGCGGGTGGTGGTCTTGGGCTGCGGCGGCTCGGCCGGCGTGCCGCTGATCGGCGGGCCCGATGGAAGCGGCGATTGGGGCGCCTGCGATCCTCATGAGCCGCGCAATCGCCGGCTTCGCACCAGCATCACACTCTGCGCCGGCGGACAGACACTGCTCGTCGATACCGGCCCCGATCTCCGCACCCAGCTTCTTGCCAATGGCATCACGCGGGTCGATGCCATTCTCTACACCCATGCCCATGCCGACCATGTGACCGGGCTCGACGAGGTGCGCATCCTCAACCGCATCGCGCGGCGTGCCTTGCCGGCCTACGGCATGGCGGTGACGCTCGATGAACTGCGCCGGCGTTTCGATTATGCCTTCAAGCCGCATGACGAAAAACTATTCTTCTATCGCCCGGTCCTGACGCCGGAGGTCATCGTCCCCGGCGAGTGCGTCGAAATGGCGGGGATCGCGGCGCGCGTCTTTCTTCAGGATCACGGCTTCGTCTCTTCGCTCGGCTTCCGGGCCGGCAATTTCGCCTATTCGACCGATGTCGTAACACTCGATCAGACGGCGCTCTCCATTCTGGAGGGCGTCGACACCTGGCTCGTCGGCTGTTTTCAACGAGCGCCGCACAAGACGCACGCCCATCTCGAACGTGTGCTGGAATGGGTCACGCGTCTTCGCGTGCGGCGCGCGGTGCTCACGCATATGGGCACGGATATGGATTGGGGCTGGCTCACGCGCCATTTGCCGTCGCATGTCGAGCCGGCCTATGACGGCTTGGTCTTGGATATCCCCGTTGACGCGAGACCATGCAAAAAGTGAGAACGATCATGACGACCCACCCATTGGTGGCGCGAGAAACATCTCCGCGCCCATCTCTCCTGTCCGGGCTTGGCTTCTTTCGACGCAATCTTGCCGCGCGCCTCGGCGCGATGGTGCTCGGGACGATGCTGCTCGCGCTTTCCGCCCATATCGCGGTGCCGTTCTGGCCGGTGCCGATGTCGCTCCAGACCCTGGTCGTATTGCTGATCGGGCTGGCTTACGGCGCGAACCTCGCGGGTGCGACGCTTCTCCTCTATCTCGCCGAGGGCGCGATCGGGTTTCCGGTGTTTCACGGCGGCGCCGGCCTCGCCTATTTCGCGGGCCCGACCGCGGGCTATCTCATTGGCTTCGTGCCCGCCGCCATTCTGGTGGGCATATTTGCCGAACGCGGTGCGGCCCGCGGCCTCGCGCGCATGGCGGCGATATTGTTGGCGGGGGATGCGCTGATTTTCGCAACCGGCCTCGCCTGGCTCGCGGTCAATGTCGGGCCGGCGAAAAGCCTCGCGTTCGGCCTGCTGCCGTTTCTGCCGGCCGAAGCGGTCAAGCTCGCCCTCGCCGCGGCCATGGCACCCGTGCTGCGCGGAACTGCGTTCTCCTCGCGCCGCTGAGCGTTCGCGCCGCCGAAGGGGGCAGGTGCCTTCACCCTTCGGCGGTGAGGGATTTGATCAGCTCGAATACGCGCTTCCTGACCGCGGGATCGGAGATGCGGTAATAAGCGCGGACCAATTCCAGAGTCTCGCGGCGGGACATGGTATCATCGCCGAAGCCCTCTTGCGCCTCGGCGAAGCCGAGGGCACGGCGCGCGGCGGGGCTGCCATAGGTCGCAGCGAGTGGTTCGGGCATATCGTCGAAGAAGAAGCTGATCGGCACGTCGAGCACGCGCGCGAGGTCGAAGAGCCGCGACGCGCCGACACGATTGGCGCCCCGTTCATATTTCTGCACCTGCTGGAAGGTGAGGCCGAGTGCCTCGCCCAGCCGTTCCTGCGACATGCCGAGCAAGGTGCGGCGGAGGCGAATGCGCGAGCCGACATGAACGTCGATCGGGCTCGGCTTGCCGTCCCTCTCGCTGTGTCCAGAAAATTCGTCAGAGGGCATATCAATGGCACTCCTGGCGGCAGAGATTGGCATCGCCGATCCGGTTCCTTTGGTTTCGAAGCGTGCGGTCTGCTGCGAAGTTAGCTGAATTCTTCTCAGCTTTTATCAAACATGACAATCGCAAACACGAAAGCCATCCGTGGCGAGATTTTCCCGTTGGTTAACTGTTTATTAACAGTGTATCTCGGGTAGGTCAACCATCTTTGATCAATTCGGATAAAATTTAACGAAAAAAGCGACGCGATATCACCTTTTGAATGGTTGTTTGGCTATTTCCCCATGCCAAAAAGCGACGCCGGCGGCGGCGAGGGCTGCGAGCAGCGGCACGGCGAGGCCGAGGCGCGCAAAGGGCGGCGGCGGCAGGGCGCCCGGCACCGCAACCGCTCTGACCCCGGCCTCGCCGAGGCCGAGCCGCGTCAATTCCCGGCCATGGGCGTCGAAGGCGGCGGAAATTCCGGTATTGGCGGCGCGCAAGAGCGGCAATCCCTCCTCGATCGCGCGCATGCGTGCCGCCGCGAGATGCTGGCGTGGCCCGGAGGAATTGCCGAACCAGGCATCGTTGGTGACATTGACGAGGAGGTCGGGCCGCGCCGTCTCGTCGACGATGGCATGGGGATAGATCGCCTCATAACAGATCAGCGGCGCGACCGGGACGAGGCCGGGAAGCAGGAGCGTTTTTGGCCCCGAACCTGGCGTGAACCCGCCTCCCGGGACGATATCGACCGGAAGCGGCAGCCATTGCGGCTGGTATTCGCCACCTGGGACGAGATGGTATTTATCATAGACACCCACGACGCGGCCCTCGCCATCGAGCGCGATCAGGCTGTTGCGCGGCCTGCCATCGGCATCGCGGCGTACCGAGCCGATCAGCGCCGGGGCGGCATTGCCGGCCAACGCGATGGCTTGCCGGGCATTCGGGTCGTCGAGCAGCGGATAAGGGCTCGCGGTCTCCGGCCAAATCACCAGTTTCGGCCCCGCCCCGGCGCGATAGACACCCTCCGAGGTGAGATCGAGATAGTGGCGGAAAATGGTGAGCGCCCGCGCCTGGCTCCATTTTTCGCCCTCGGCGATATTGCCCTGGACCAGGATCGCGGTGATCCCGGGCGCCGGCCCGGTCGGGCGCGCATGCCAATAGGCGCCGAACCCGCCCCAGACCAGGAGTGCGGCCGCGCCGGCGAGCCAGCCGCGCCGGCCAAGCATCGGAAGCCCGGCAAGTGCGACGGTAAGCCCGGTCACGCCCGGCGTTCCGAGGATCGCGATCGGTTGCAGCATGATATCGCCGGCCAGCCCCGGCAGCGCCCAGACGCTGGCCCAGGGGTTCCAGGGAAAGCCGCCGCCGATGAATTGCCGCGCGAGATCGGCGAGCGTCCACACCGCGGCGAACGCGGCAAGACGCCGCCATCCCGCCGGCGCGAACCATGCCACCAGCGCCGCGACGCCGATGAAGGGCGCGAGAATGGCGGCGAGCCCAGGCACCGCGATCGGCACGAACCACCCATAATCAGCGGCCTCGATGAGGATCGCATCGGTGATCCAGTAAAGCCCGAAGAGATGATGACCGAAGCCGAACGCAGAGCCGAGCCAGAACGCATCCCGCGCCCGCGCGCTCTCGCCG
>JAKAQU010000172.1 GCA_021819535.1 Pseudomonadota bacterium
TTCCGATCTCCCCACCTTTTCTTCGGGAGGACAATTCATGGACTGGAAATCACGCATAGAAAATTACGTGAAAATTACCAAGTTTCCGCGCAGCCTGTTCGTGGCCGAGGATGGGCGGGTGGTCGGCACCTGGATCATGGGGAACGATTATCGCGTCAAGTCGGGTTATTACGGCGGTTATCCGGCGGGATATTTGCGCCGCGTCGCGGCGCTGTTTCCTGATCGCCGCCGGGTTTTGCATATATTTTCCGGCCAGGTCGATCTCGCAGCGATGCCGGGCGATACCGTGGATTGCAATCCGGCGCTTTCACCCAGTTTCGTTGCCGACGCGCATGATCTCTCGCGCGTGCCGCTCACCGAGTATGATCTGATTCTCGCCGATCCGCCTTACAGCATCGAGGATGCGGAGCGGTATCAGACGACGATGGTCAAACGCAACATCGTCATGCGCTCATTGGCGGCGGGGATGGTGGAGGGTGCGCGCGTGGTATGGCTCGATCAGGTATTGCCGATGTATCGCAAGGACGAGTGGGAGATCGAGGCGGTGATCGGCATCGTGAAATCGACCAATCACCGCTTCCGGGTCATGACGGTATTCCGGCGATTAGAGCGACGTTGCTCTGGCCTGCTTACAAAGCGTTCGAATAAACGCTCGGCGCAAGCAGCCTTGGAAACCAGATGAACCATACTGAGACATCTATCGAATGAGTTCACCAAGAGCCTGCGACAGCCCCGTTCGCCTGCCCTGGGTGCTGGGTGCCACCGCGTAGCAGAACTCAGCAAAATCACCGCCCCGAATCCCGCATGATCACCACCACCCTCGTCAAATATCCAGGATTCCCACAAATTTTCGTAGCCTGTTAGGGCTGAACGGCGAACGCTTATCTTCATCTCGCCCCAAAATCCGAGGGAAATGTGATCAATAAAGATGCGGTGCCGTTCGAACAGATAACTGAACAGAAGCGTGAGATGTACCTGGTCCTGCTATTCAGCGTCGTGCGGGCGCTCAGCGAAGGCGCGCCGAGCGTTTGCCGCTGATCGGGGTCAGATCGTCTCGGTATCGAGCGCGTAGCCGGCGGCGCGGACGGTGCGGACGAGGTCTCTCTCGTCGCCGACATTGAGCGCCTTGCGCAGCCGGCGGATATGGACATCGACCGTGCGCGACTCGACATGGATGTCGACCCCCCAGACCGCATCGAGCAATTCCTCGCGCGAGAAGACGCGGCGCGGGTGTTGCATCAGAAAATCGAGCAGACGGAATTCGGTCGGGCCGAGATGCACGGGGCGGGTGCCGCGATAGACGCGATGAGAGGTGAGATCGAGCACGATGTCGTGGAACTCGCGCCGCCCCTTGCCGGCGCCGCCGTTCGCCCGGCGCAGGAGCGCGCGCATACGGGCAAGGAGAGCCTCCATGTTGAATGGCTTGGTGATATAGTCATCAGCGCCGGTGTTGAGGCCGCGGACGGCGTCCTGCTCGTCGTTGCGCGCCGTCACCATGATCACCGGCAAATCGCGTGTCGCGCTCGAGCGGCGGATCTGCCGGCAGACCTCGATCCCGGAAAGCGTCGGCAGCATCCAGTCGAGCAGCACGATATCGGGTTCGTGCTCGCCGATGCGGAGCAGGGCTTCCTGGCCGTCACTCGCCTCCTCGACACGAAATCCCTGTTTTTCGAGATTGTAGCGCAGCATCATCGCCAGCGCCGCCTCGTCTTCGACGATCAGCACTCTCGGCGGCTCGGTTTTCGGAAAACCTTCAGGCATGTCTCGCTCCTCGGAGTTGTGCGTCAGGGATGGCCAAGCCCAGCATAGGGCGATTGCTCGCCCTTCGGCCGCGTCTCGGGCAGAACCTCCCCGGTTGCGGTGTAGTGGACTTTTTCAGCGATATTGGTTGCGTGATCGCCGATGCGCTCGAGATTCTTGGCGATGAACAGAAGATGCGTGCAAGGCGTTATGTTGCGCGGATCCTCGATCATATAGGTGATGAGTTCGCGGAAAATGGTGTTGTAGATATCATCCACCGCCTGATCGGAGCGCCATACCGCGATCGCCTTGGCGGCATCGGTTTCGCTCACCGCATCGATCACCGCCTTCAAATTCTCCTGCACCATGCGCGCCATGTGGGCGATGCCGGTGAGGCTGTAGGGCAGCGGAAACTGCGCGAGCACAAGGCTGCGCTTGGCGACATTGGCGGCATAATCGCCGATCCGCTCAAGATCGGAAGTGATCTTGAGCGCGGCGACGATTTTGCGGAGATCGTTGGCAACCGGCTGGCGAAGGGCCAAAAGGCGGATGACGAATTGCTCGACCTCGCGCTCCAGCGCATCGACGCGGGGATCGATCTCGATCGCGCGCTGGGCGGCGGCGCCATCCTGCTGCACCACCGCCTGGGCGGCGAGGGCCATCTGGCTTTCCACCAGCCCGCCCATTTCCGCCATGAGATCGGCAAGACGCTTCAGTTCCTGTTCGTAGCTTTTCACGAGATGCCCCATGTTTTCAGACATGATCGCCCATCCGTTCAACCAAAGCGTCCGGTGATGTATTCCTGCGTGCGGCGCTGGCGCGGCGCGGTGAAAATCTGCGCCGCCGGCCCCACTTCGACCAATTCCCCGAGATAGAAAAATGCCACCTGATCGGCACAGCGCGCCGCCTGCTGCATATTGTGCGTGACGATGACGATGGTGAAATCGGTTTTCAGCTCGTCGATCAATTCCTCGATCTTGAGGGTCGAAATCGGATCGAGCGCGCTGGTCGGCTCATCAAGAAGAATGACCTCGGGGCGCACGGCGATCGAGCGCGCGATGCAGAGACGCTGCTGCTGGCCGCCGGAAAGCCCGGTCGCGGAGGCGCGCAGCCGATCCTTCACCTCATCCCACAAGGCCGCGCGAGAGAGCGACCATTCCACCCGCTCATCCATCTCGGCGCGCGGAAGCCGCTCGTGCAGGCGCACGCCAAAGGCGACATTGTCGTAGATCGACATCGGGAACGGGGTCGGCTTCTGGAACACCATGCCGATGCGCCGCCGCAATATATTGACATCGGCGTCGGGGCTGATGATGTTCTCGCCATCCAGCATCACCCTCCCGGTCGCGCGCTGGCCCGGATAGAGATCATACATCCGGTTGAGCACGCGGAGCAGCGTCGATTTGCCGCAACCGGACGGCCCGATCATACCGGTCGCCTGGCGATCGGGGAGGGCCAGGGTAATGTTTTTCAGTGCTTCCAGCGCGCCGTAATAGAAGTGCAGATTTTCGATCATGATCCGCGGCGCGACGACATCCGCTGGGGCGAGATCGGGCATGCGGAGCGCATTTGCGTCCATCGGCGATCGTGTCATCGGCCTCGCTCCTTCATCATGCTTTCCCAGCCCGCAGCATGGCCCGCGTGCCGAGGCTGAGCAGCAGCACGAACAGCGTCATCAACAGCGCGCCGGCCCAGGCGATCGCCTGCCACGCGGGATAGGGGCTGAGGGCAAACTGGAAGATGACGACAGGCATGTTGGCCATCGGCCGGCTGATGTCAAAGCTGAGATACTGGTTGTTGAGGGCGGTGAAAAGGAGTGGCGCGGTCTCGCCGCTGATCCGCGCGATGCCGAGCAGAAGCCCGGTCAGCATGCCGGCGCGCGCCGCCGGATAGAGCACGAACAGCACCATCCGCCAGGTCGGCGCGCCGAGCGCGAGTGCCGCCTCGCGCAGCGAAACCGGCACCAGCCGCAGCGTCTCGTCGGTGGTGCGGACGACTACCGGCAAAAGTACCATCGCCATGGCGATGGCGCCGGCGACGCCAGAAAAATGCCCGCTCGGCCGGACGACGATTTCATAGACGAAGAGGCCGATGACGATCGAGGGCGCGGAGAGCAGAATGTCATTGACGAAACGCACGATTTCGACGCCCCTCCGCCGCCCGCCGCTTTCCGCGAGGTGGGTTCCGGCGAGAATGCCGATCGGCGCGCCGAGCAACACCGCGAGCGCGGTCATCATCAGGCTGCCGAGAAGGGCATTGAGAAGCCCGCCTTCCACCCCCGGTGGCGGGGTCGCGCGGGTGAAAAGATGCGGGCCGAGGGCGGCGGCACCATAGACGACGATGGTGCCGAGAATCCAGACGAGCGCAATGAGGCCGGTCAATGTCGCGAGCGAGGCGAAGCCGAGCGCCAGCGCATTCACCGCCTGGCGGCGCAGCATGCGGGCGCTGATCACGCTCATCGCCGCCCCTCCCCGCTTCCCCCGAGCCGCGCGAGCAGGAGCTTGGCGAGCGCCAGCACGACGAAGGTGATGGCGAACAGGAGAAATCCGAGCGCGATCAAGGACGCGCGATACATGTCACTGTCGGCTTCGGTGAATTCATTGGCGATGGCGGCGGCGATCGAGGTCGAGGGCATGAGCAGCGAAGGGCTGAAATCATGCGCGTTGCCGAGCACGAAGGTGACCGCCATGGTCTCGCCGAGTGCGCGGCCGAGGCCAAGGAAAATCCCGCCCATGACCGCGCTCCTTGTGTGCGGCAGCACCACGAGCCAGACCAGCTCCCAGCGCGTCGCGCCGAGCCCAAGCGCCGATTCACGCAGAGCCTGCGGCACCAGGCGGAAGACGTCGCGCATCACCGATGAGATGAACGGCACCACCATGATGCCGAGGATGAGGCCGGCGGTGAGCATGCCGATGCCGAGCGGCGGCCCGTCGAACAGAACGCCGAACAGAGGAAGCGGCCCGAAGAGGGCGGTCAACCACGGCTCGACATGATCGGCCATGAAGGGCGCGAACACGAACAGCCCCCACATGCCGTAAATGATGCTGGGAATGCCGGCGAGAAGCTCGATCGCGGCACCGATCGGCGCACGCAGCCAGGCGGGCGCGACCTCGGTCAGAAACAGGGCGATGCCGAAGCTGACCGGCACCGCCGTCACCATGGCGATCGCCGAGGTCATGAAGGTGCCGTAGATTGGCACCAGGGCGCCGAAATCGTGCCGCACCGGATCCCAGGCGAGGCTTGCAAGAAAACCGGGCCCGAAATGGACGAACGCCGGCAACCCGCCCCAGAATATCGCGAGCCCCGCGCCGCCGAGCAGCAGCAGAACCATGAGTGCCGCGGCCGCGAGCAGAAAGCGGAACAGGTGATCGCCCCACGGCCCGACGCCTGATTTCGCCGGCGCCGCGCCGGCGAGAACGGCCTCGCTATTCATCGCGGGCAAGCCTCTGGCCAATGGCGCCGCCGATCATGAGAGATTGGCCTGCCAATAGGCTTCGATGGCGGCGGCGAGGCTCTCGGGCAGCGGCACGTAGGCGAGTTGTTCCGCACCCGCAGCGCCATGGGCGAAGGCCCAGCGGAAGAAGGCGAGTGCTGCCTTCACCTGCGCCGTGGCGCCAGCCTGGCGGTGGATCAGGATAAAGCTCGTCGCCGTGATCGGATAGGCGTCATCGCCCGGCGCATTGGTGAGAACGAGCGAGAAGTCCGCCGCCTTCAACCAGTCGGCACTCGCCGCCGCTTCCTGAAACGACGCCTTGCTCGGCACGGGATAGCGCCCGGCGGCGTTCTGGACCAGGGCGTAGGTCATCTTGTTCTGCAGGATATAGGCATATTCGAGATAGCCGATCGCGCCTTTGATGCGCTGGATATAGGCTGCGACCCCTTCATTGCCCTTGCCGCCGACGCCGGCCGGCCACGAGACCGATGTGCCCTCGCCGATCCGCGCCTTCCATTCCGGGCTGACCTTGGCGAGATAATCGACCCAGTTGAACGTGGTACCCGAACCGTCGGAGCGATGGACGACGGTGATCGCGAGTGCCGGAAGCGCAAGCCCTGGATTGAGGGAGACGATCTCGGGGTCGTTCCATTTCTTTACCCGCCCGAGATAGATATCGGCGAGCAACGGGCCGGTCAGATGCAAGGCGCCGGGCGCGACCCCGGGCAGATTGACGGCCGGCACGACGCCGCCGACGACGCAGGGAAACTGGATCAGCCCTGCTTCGTGCAGATCGCTCGGAGAAAGCGGCATGTCGGACGCGCCAAAGATGACAGTGCCGGCCTTGACCTGGGCGATGCCGCCGCCCGAGCCGATCGACTGGTAATTGATTTTGACCCCGCTCTCCTTGCTATAATCATCCGACCATTTGGCAAGCAGCGGATAGACGAACGTGGAGCCAGCGCCGGTGATTTCCTGCGCCCGGGCAGAGGGCGCCGCGAGCCCGACCGAGAGCGAGAGGGCGAGGGCGAGGGCGGCGGTGAGCAATCTCATGAAATCTCCTCGTGGCCAGCGAAAGCTCGGCAAGCGAAAGCCCGCGCCGGATCGTCCGGGCGCGCGCAGGGTAAGCGCCGATGGCGGCGCGATGATTGCAGTTTTATGAAGGTTTTGTGACATCGATCCCGGTCCCGCGGCCTCGCGCGGGGCATTGATGACAAGAATATGACAATCCCGCCCCCTCCGTCTCCGTCTTTAGCGCCGGCCGAACAGGCGCTCGATCTCGGCACGGGTGAAGCGCAGAAAGGTCGGGCGGCCGTGCCTGCAG
>JAKAQU010000173.1 GCA_021819535.1 Pseudomonadota bacterium
TTATTGACGACCGCACGCCCCTCATGCGCAAGCAGCCTCGGCGTCGCCGCCGAGCGCTTGATGAGGGCGCCGCGGGGCGCGAGGTTGCCGCGCAGTACCGCAAGCCCGCCGCCGACGCTGATCGGGTTTTCGCGGCTGCGGATCACGTCCTGGCCGGGAACGATCTCGGCGGCATCGTGTGCTGCGCGGAGCGGTGCGCCGGTCACGGTTGGCGCTTCGAGATCGAGGAATGGGGCGAGTTCGCGCAACAGGGCAGGCACACCGCCGGCCCAGTGGAAATGCTCCATGTAATGGGCGCCGCTCGGCTTGAGATCGATCAGGACCGGCACCTCGCGGCCGATGCGGTCGAATTCATCGAGATCGACCGGGATGCCGAGGCGGCCGGCGATGGCGGTGAAATGGATGAGCGCGTTGGTCGAGCCGCCGATCGCCTGGAGCACGGTAAAAGCGTTCCGGAACGCGGCCTCTGTCATCACCTCGCTCGGGCGTGGCCCACCGTTCCGGGCAAGGCGCACGGCGGCGCGGCCGGCTTCCTCGGCGGCGCGCAGGCGGTCGGCGTGGGTCGCCGGGATGGTGGCACTGCCGGGAAGCGCCATGCCCAGCGCCTCGGTCATGCAGGCGATGGTGCTCGCGGTGCCCATCACCATGCAGGTGCCGAAGGTCGGCGCAAGCCGGGAATTCACCGCCTCGATCTCGGCGTCATCCATCGCGCCTGCGCGAAACTGTCCCCAGAGCCGGCGGCAATCGGTGCAGGCGCCGAGCACTTCGCCGCGATGATGCCCGACCAGCATCGGCCCGACCGGCAAGACGAGGGCGGGGAGATCGACGCTCGCGGCGCCCATCAATTGCGCGGGGATGGTTTTGTCGCAGCCGCCGATCAGAACGGCGGCGTCCATGGGTTGCGCGCGCAGCATCTCCTCGGTGTCGAGCGCCATCAGGTTACGCAGAAACATGCTGGTGGGATGGGCGAAGGATTCGTGGATGGAAATGGTCGGAAACGCCATCGGCAGGCCACCCTCAAGCATGACCCCGCGTTTTACCGCCGCGATGAGGGCCGGGACATTGCCGTGGCAGGGGTTGAAATCGCTCGCGGTGTCGGTGATGCCGATGATCGGGCGGGCGAGCGCGTCATCGGAAAAACCCATCGCCTTGATGAAGGCCTTACGCAGGAACAGCGAAAATTCCGCATCGCCATAGCTGGTCAGGCCCTTTTTCATGCCACGCGCCATGTCTCTCTCCGTCGCCATGGGCGTCAACATGCCCAACCGCGCCTCGTTTGTCATGCGGCGCTTCAGCGCCTGATCGCTTGCGGCGGGATCGCGGATGCGGGGACAGCGATGCCGCCGGCGTGATTGACGACCGAGCCGATCTGGATGCCGGCGACCCGCCATTCGCCGCTCGGAAGGCGGATCAGAAGTGGGGCGCCACTCGTGCCCGACGTTGCGTGACAGGTGTGATGCAACAACACCTCGCCGCGCGCATCGCGGATCTGTTCGGCGATGAGGCAATGGAGGTCGGCCTCGATGATTTCGATATGATCCTTGCTGTAGCCGCCGAGCACCGCCTCTGTGCGCGGGGCGGGCATGGCGCTGCTCAGGTGAAGATATTCGCCCTCGCGGACCAGGGGGCTGGCCAAGGTCAGAACGGCCCAATCCGAGCCGGCGCTGTCCGATTCATGAAACGGGTCATAATTGGGCGCGATGGTGAAATCGGCGACGAGTGCGACACCCGCCGCCGTGCCGCGATTGGTCGCGAGCAGGAAATGGATCAGGCGCGGCTGAATGATGAGGCGTGTATGCTGACGGAAAAGGCAATGCGCCGCGGTGATCGCGGTGTGCGGTCCAACCATGAAGCCGGTGCAGTGCCCGCCGAGCGCGGTCTGCACGCGCCCGAGCGCACGCCAGGGAAAATCGGCGGGATTGACCGGCTGGCGATCGTCATTGCGGCCGATACCGGGGAGAATGGGCGAGGCGGGAGAAGGCTCGGCGAATTGCAAATCGGCCGCCGCCGCCGGCGAGACAGGGGCGCCGAAAAAAAATGGCATGAAAAAAATCACCGCGACGAGAGAGAGGCCGCGCAATCCGCTCGCGAAAAAGGGCGGGCGGCGCTCCGTCATGTCGAAACTGGGCGGAAGACACCATCATCGCCGAGCGCGGGATCGAAAATCAGCGACGGATCGACGCGACTATCCGAGCAGGCAATCACCATCGCGCGCGGAGACTGGCTTTCGGCGGCGAATTCGGCAAAGCGGCGGCGCTGCTCGGGCCAGCCGGCTGCGCGAAATCGCCGATAGCCGGGGAAGAGGTCTTTCATCGCGAAAGACTCTCTCACGCGCGCCCGTGGCAGTGCTTGTATTTCTTGCCCGAGCCGCAGGGGCAGGGGGCGTTGCGTGGGGTATTGGCCCAAGGATCCTGGTCACCGTCATCAGAGGCCAGAATCGTCGCCGTGGCCACCTCCCCCTCGCCGTCGAACGGCGCGAAGGATGGCATGGCCGATGCTGGCGCCGGATGCAGTTCCGACATCGGTCGCGGCGGCGGCTGAAAATCCGGCGCCGGCGGGGCATCGGGCGATAGCTCGACCCGGGCAAGCAGCATCGTCACGCGCTCTTTCAATTCATCGAGCATGGCATTGAAGAGGGCGAAGGCTTCGCTTTTGTATTCGTTCAGCGGGTCGCGCTGGCCATAGGCGCGAAGGCCAATGCCCTGGCGCAAATGATCGAGTGCCAGGAGATGCTCTTTCCACGCCTGATCGAGCACCTGCAGAAGCAGCGATTTTTCGATGAATCGCATCAGATCGGGGCCGACATTGGAGGTTTTCGCGGCAAGATGGGTTTCCGCCGCACGACGAATGCGGTTTTGCACCTCATCGCCGGTGATCTCCTCCTCCTTCGCCCATTCGGTGATGGGGAGATCGAGATTGAGGACGCGGCGCACATCTTCGGCCAGTTCCGCGCTCTGCCATTGCTCGGCGAAGCTGCGCTCGGAAATGCGCCGGGTGATCAGGGTCGAGATCACCTCCTCGCGCATTTCGGCAATCGTCTCGGCGACGTTCTCGGCATGCATGAACTCGCGCCGCTGGGCATAGACTTCCTTGCGCTGCGCGTTCACGACATCGTCGTAGCGGAGCACGTTCTTGCGCATGTCGAAATTGCGCGCTTCGACTTTCTTCTGTGCTTTTTCCAGCGCCTTGTTGATCCAGGGGTGAATGATGGCCTCACCCTCCTTGAGGCCGAGTTTCTGCAGCAATCCCCCCATGCGATCGGAGCCGAAGATGCGCATGAGATCGTCTTCGAGCGAGAGAAAAAAGCGCGAGGCGCCGGGGTCGCCCTGACGGCCGGAGCGGCCGCGGAGCTGGTTGTCGATGCGGCGGCTTTCGTGCCGCTCGGTGCCGATCACGAACAGGCCGCCCGACTGCTTGACGATCGCCTCGGCCGCGGCAATTTCGGCGCGGATCGCCTCGGCGCGGGCGGCACGGGCAGTGTCATCGCCGATTCCGGCGAGTTCATGCTTCAAGCGCATGTCGAGATTGCCGCCGAGCTTGATATCGGTGCCGCGCCCGGCCATGTTGGTCGCGATCGTCACCGCGCCGGGGGCGCCGGCCTGGGCCACGATTTCCGCTTCCTGTTCGTGAAAGCGGGCATTCAGAACCGCGTGGGGAACCTTCTTTTTCTTGAGGATCGTGCTCAGGATTTCACTTTTTTCGATGCTGACGGTGCCGACCAGGACGGGCTGGCGGCGGTCGCGGCATTCGGCGATGAGCTTGGCCACCGCCTCATATTTTTCCTCCGCCGTGCGATAGACCTCGTCATCCTGGTCGTCGCGCGTCACCGTGACATTGGTCGGGATCTCGACGACATCGAGCTTGTAGATCTCGGCGAATTCGTCGGCCTCGGTCATCGCCGTTCCGGTCATGCCGGCGAGCTTCGGGTAAAGGCGGAAATAATTCTGGAAAGTGATCGAGGCCAGGGTCTGGTTTTCGGGCTGGATCTCGACATGTTCTTTCGCTTCGAGCGCCTGATGCAGCCCTTCCGAATAGCGTCTTCCTTCCATCATGCGGCCGGTGAACTCGTCGATGATGACGACTTTCCCCTGACTTCCCGGAGGGCGCACGATGTAATCGACATCGCGCGTGAACAGGGTGTGCGCGCGCAAGGATTGCTGCACGTGATGGACGAGGGTGACGTTGAAGATATCGTAGAGATTGCCCTCGGTCAGGATGCCGGCCGCGCGCAGCGCATCCTCGACTTCGCCGGCCCCGGTTTCGGTCAGTGTCGCGGTGCGAAGCTTCTCATCCTTGTCGAAATTGGCCGGACTCTTGACGATTTCCGCAACGACCTCGTCCACCCGGCGGTAGAGGTCGGAGGAATCCTCGGCCGGACCGGAGATGATCAGCGGTGTCCGCGCCTCGTCGATCAGAATACTGTCCACCTCATCGACGATGGCGTAGCTGAAATCACGCTGCACCATGTCTTCGAGGCGGTATTTCATGTTGTCGCGCAGATAGTCGAAGCCGAATTCGTTGTTGGTGCCATAGGTGATGTCGGCGGCATAGGCGGCACGGCGCTCGGAATCGTCGAGCCCATGCACGATGATGCCGGTGGTCATGCCGAGAAAGCGATAGATCTCGCCCATCCATTCGGCATCGCGGCGTGCGAGATAATCGTTCACCGTCACCACATGCACGCCGTTGCCGGCCAGCGCGTTGAGATAGACCGGCAGCGTTGCGACCAGGGTCTTGCCTTCGCCGGTTTTCATCTCGGCGATCTTGCCGTCGTGCAGCACCATGCCGCCGATCAATTGCACGTCGAAATGGCGGAGGCCGAGCACCCGTTTCGACGCTTCACGCACGGTCGCAAAGGCTTCGGGCAGGATGTCATCGAGGCTCGCCCCGGCGGCCAGGCGCGCCCGCAGCGCCGCCGTCTGGCCACGCAGCGCCTCATCGGCAAGATCGGCCAGCCGCGGCTCCAGGGCATTGATGTCCGGCACCCGGCGCTGATACGCCTTGAGGGAGCGGTCATTGGCCGTGCCGAAAAGGGAGCGGGCGATGCGGGCGAACATGCGTGAGCCTTCCGGGAGAGGCGCTGACGAAACGCAACACCTCGTCCGGCCGTCTCAGCCGGCGATCGGGGTGTCGCGTTTTGTCAGATAAGGCGGACCCTGGCGCCGGTCAACGCGGGTCGGGGTTCACCGCCTCAAACCCGCCGCGCGCGGCGGCGGATGGTGGCGAGGCCGGCGAGCGCGCTGCCGAGGAGGGCGAGGCTCGCCGGCTCGGGAACCGTGTCATAACCGATCGCCTGAAGGGCGAGGAGTTCGGGCGAATTATCCGTGAGCCCAGAGGTTGCATACTGGCTGACGGCGTCCTGCACTTCGGGAGACGAGGTTACTCCCCAATCCGCGAAATCATCGGAAGAATTCTGGTTGAAGGGCTCGATGTTGGTCTGCCCGCCATCGAGGGAGAAATAGGAATTGGCGGAGCTGGACGTGGTGTAGCTCGGCGTGCCCGGGGCCGAATAGCGGAACATATCGAGCGGGCCAATGGTGGGAAGCCCGTTGATGACCGGCGCGTCGGCGACGCCGCTGGCGGTGTTTCCGGCCTTGGCCACGATATTGAGCGTCGATCCCGCCCCGCCGATGCCGAGCGCTTCATCGATTTCATGCTGAATGATCGGCTCCGGGGCGAAGCTGCCCGAACCACCAAAGCCGGAGAGATCGCTCGCGTTGAGGGTGATGGTGCTATCGAAAAGCGACCCGCCGCTGTATTGCGTCCCCGAAGTATTAAACCCGAGCGCGCGGAGATCGGCCGAAGTGGCGAGGATTTGCGGCGCCTGATTGCCGCTCGCCAGATGATTATAGCCTCCCATCTCCACCGTATTTTGATTTTGCAACGCATTGGTCTGTAGCGCCGACGTGTAACTGGAATAAGTTTCTACATAGGCGGAGGATAGGCTCTGCCCGAGATAGGACGCGGAGCTGGTGATCTGGAAATCGATGGCGACGCTGATGGGGTTGGTGAATGTGTTGTCGTAAAATGCTATGGCCTGGGTGATGTCGTTCTTGATGGTGGCGAAATCGGTGCTGCCGGTGATGGAGGCGCCGAAACTCGCGTCGATGGTCAGGGCCTGAGCCGGCCGGCTTGCGCCGGCGAGCAGCGCGAGGCCGAGAAGGGGCATGCCCAACCGGTAATGCAACCCGGATTTCACAGCTCTCACCCCCCCGTTCATGCTCGGGACGAAACCGACACCCATCACTCAAGCTCCAAAACTGTGGGCAACATAAAGGACTTGTCCCCCGCCCGGGGGTGCTTGCACACGTATCGGAAAAATTCGTCCCAAGGTCAATATGTTTTAGCGATCGCGCAAAAATATTAATCATTGAGCGTTATTATTTATTTGTTAACGATTTAGTATATTTTGAGACATTGGCGCGCGGGCAGCCCAGCCGAGCCGCTGCAATTCCGGTATCGTTGCCTCTTCCTCTGGCCGGCCGAGGCAGAAAT
>JAKAQU010000174.1 GCA_021819535.1 Pseudomonadota bacterium
TCTACTTCATTTATAAATTTATCATCTATTATGCAGGTTAGATTTTTAATTTCCGGCGAATTTAAATTTTTTTTCACATTTATCCCCAGAGCGGGGTTCTTCCGACAATTGTTCTGTCTCTTCTTTTGTAATGTTGGTGTTGTTATTACAGAAGTTCTTCTGCGCCAAAGTCAATTCGAGGGATTTTTTAAACGCCGCCTCCGCGCCGTCGTGATCCGACACTTGCCTCAGGAGGTTGCCGAGATGGCCGAATAGATCGGCATCGTCCGGGCGTAGCGCGATCGCGGCGCGGGCGGCCTCGATACCTTCCTGCCAGCGCGCAAGAGCGAAGAGAACATGGCTTAATGCAGCGTGCGCGCCGGCCCTGGTCGGCTCCAACGCGATTGCGCGGCGAAAGGCCCGTTCAGCCGCATCGTTATTCCCCACGGCAGCAAGAAAATGCCCAAGATGTTCGAAATAGCGCGCCTCATGCGGCGCGAGGGCCACCGCGCGCCAGCCCGCTTCGATAGCTCCCGCGCGGCGTCCAGCGCGATCTTCGGCATGGGCAAGCCAGGTTTGCGATTCCGCATTCTCATTGGCGGCCCGAAAAACTTCGGCGGCGGCTGCGTAGTCTCCTGCCTCGAACAGCGTAACGCCGGCGGCGAGCGGCGCCGCATCCTCGGGCGGCGGCGGCTCTGCCCCCTCAAAGGCGCAGGCGATCGACGCTTCAAGCCGTGCGGCTGCCGCTTCCCGCCCTTCCGCCGCGAGTGTCGCGGCAAGGCGGCGATAGGGTTCGGGATTATCGAGATGGCGTTTGATCGCCTCGCGAAAAACCTCTTCCGCCGCCGCCGCATCGCCGCTGGACAGGAGAAGGTTGCCGAGATGAAGGCGCAAATCCCGATCCTCCGGCGTCTCCCGGAGCGCCGCGCGCGCATCGCCGATCGCCTCTGGCAAGCGCCCGAGGCCGGCGAGAACATGGCTCCGCGCCGCGCGGAGGCCTGGCGCATGCGGGGCCAGGCCCAAGGCGTGGGAAAACGCCGAAACCGCGCCGGCTTCATCGCCGCGCCCGGCGAGGAGATGGCCGCGCTGGGCATGAAGCTCGTAATCGAGCGGGTCTTTCGCCGCCAAGCTGGCCGCGAGCGCCCCGGCCTCGGCCCGTTTTCCCTGCCGCTCCCAATGCAGGGTGAGCAGGCGGAGCCAGGGCGTATGCTCCGGCTCCAGTGCCATCGCGCGTTCATAGGCCGCGCGCGCCGCCGCGATCTCACCCGCATTGGTGAGCAGATTGCCGAGATGGGCGAGATGCCGGGCGTCGCGCGAGTTGATCTCCACCGCTTTTCGTGCCGCGTCCAGCGCATCGGGGTGCATGCCTTCGGCGATGAAAACATGACTAAGCAGCGACCAAGCGCGATCTGCCTTGGGATAGGCGACTAGCCCGGCGCGAAGCCGCATGATCGCCTCGCCCCGCCGCCCTCGGTCAGCAAGAAAGAGACCGGCGGCGAGATCCTCGCACCATTCAAAGCGGAGATAGCGGCCGATGAATTCGGCAAACGTGAAATCCCCGTCCATCCAGAACGGATAGCGCGTCGCCTCGCTCGCCCAGGTAAGGCCGAAATGCGCGGCGAGCCGAGGATGAACGGGCAGTGCGTCTTGCGGGAAGAGGCTCCGCCGGACGACATGGGGGAGGCGCGCGATCAGCGGCGTCGGCACATTTAGTTGCTCGAAGCAGTGCTGGACGACATGGAGAAAAATACGTTGGTTGGGATGGTCGGGGGTGAGAAAAATCGGCTCCTCGTGGAAATGCCGCTCCATCAACTCGGCGACCGCGAAGCTGCAAGCCTCGTCACGCCGCCTTTGCAGCGCGAGATTCATTTCCAGCCGGCGATCCAATCTTACTTTTTGATCGATATCGAGGTCGAGATAGCGCGAAGCCGCCTCTTCCGCCGGTAACTCTTCGCGGATCAGGCGGTTGAGATAGGCATCGCCAAGCTGGATCGGATAGGGGCCAGAATCGGAGAATTGCGCGAGGGTATTCCGCGGATGCGCCTCATAGGCGAACGGCCAGAGGAAATTGCAGTTGACGTAAGGCACCACGACGACCGGCTTATCGAGCCCGAGATCGGCGACGTTGATCCGCTGCGCGAAATCGAACACCAGATCGACGATGACATCGGCGCTTTCCAGCAACGCCCGGCTCGCGTCATCGATATCGCGATAGGCGCCGACATGAAACCCGCGCTGGCCGGTGAAGGGGGCGATGAATTGGTTGAAGGCGTCCGCCAGCCCCTGCGCCTGACAATTGCCGACGAAAACCACCCGCTCCATGGGGCCCCTCGTTAACTACTCGCCGAGTTTGCCAGATTTTCGCATTTTTTCCATTAATTTTTGCATCGCCCGCAGCGTCGCCTCGCTGGCGTGGTGCTCCATCCCCTCGGCATCCTCCCGCGCCGTCGCCTCATCGACGCCGATCGCGCGCAAAAACCCGGCGACGATCTCGTGCCGCGCCCGCGCCCGCGCCGCCAAGGCGCGCCCGGCCGCGGTCAGCATCACCGCGCTATAGGGTTCGGTCTCCACCAGCCCGTCGCGGGCGAGCCGCGCCACCGTCCTGATCACCGTGACATGGGTGACGCCGAGCGCACGCGCGATTTCGGCGGCCCGCGCCTCGCCGCGCTCGCGGATCAGATCGTCGATGAGTTCGACATAATCCTCGGCGATCTCGCCCTGGCGGGCATCGCGGGCGCGAACGAAGCGGTTGCGTGCTTTCGGCTCGGCGGCGGTCTCGGGCGGGCCCATCCTGGAGCGGCGCGGGTCAGGCCGGCTCCAGCACGTGGATGACCCGGCTTGCGATCCATTCCTTCGTTTTCGCGGCATAGGCGGCCATGTGCGGGGCGGCGGCATGGGCGGCGAGCGCTTCCCGGCTCTCCCATTTCTCGATCACGACGAAAGTATCGGGGCCGAACGGCGTCTGGATGCGGCCCATCCCTTCGGCATCGATCGCCGGGCCATATTCGATACACCCGGCCTCGGCCCGCACGGCCGGCATATTGGCGCGAAACGCCTCCAGAATATGCGCGCGCTGGCCGGGTTTCGCGGTGATGATGGCGATGACGTGGATCATGACGGTCCTTTCGAGAAAAAATCAGTCGCCGGCGAGCCGCGCCGACATCAGGGGAGAGGCGAGGCGCATGAGAGAGGCCACTTCGCCCGCGCGGTCCATCGCGAGCACCGTATCGGCGAGCCGCGCCGTCCGTTCGGGGCCGAGCACGGCATCGGCAAGTCCGGCGAATTTGGCGCGAAGCTCGGCCTCGGTCGGGAAATTCTCCGGCTCGCCGCGCGCGATGACGATTTTTTCGGAAAATTCCCGCCCGCCGACGGTGAGCGTCACTTTGCCTGCCATGAAACGCGGGAATTCGGCCTCGATCCCGGGGTCTTCCGCCGGTGTCACACGCTGCATGAGCGCGCGGATCTCGGGGTCGTGGAGATGGCGATAGCTCTCCCAGCCCACCTCACCCTTCGCGAGCGCGCAGGCGATGACGAAGGGGCCGCTGAACTGCCCGTCCACCACGTTTTCCGGCGCGCGCTTTTTCGCGAGCGGCGCCCCGATCAGGAGCATGCCGGCGCGCGGCAGGCCGAGTGTCACGGCCTCGATCTCCGCCGGCTTGAAGCCGTGTTTTTCCCGCAAGAGAAGGGCGGCATCGATTCCGGCATGGCCATAGCGGCAGGAGGGATAGGGCTTCACCGCGGTTCGCATCAGCTCGAATTCCGCCCCGAGGCCGACCAGCGCCCGCGCCGGGTCGGGATCGGGCGCATAGGCGGCAAGAAACCCGTGCTTCCCTTCCAGCGCCTCGGCCGCCCCCTTGAAGCCTTCGCGCGCGAGCGTTGCCGCCGAAAGCCCGGCCATCGCCGCCCAGCCGACCTGAAACCGCTTCGTCCAGGCGCCGTTGGCGAGGAATTGCAGGCTGCCGGCGCATTGGCTGAGGGCGATGCCGAGCGCGGACGCGATCTCCTCGGCGTTGAGCCCGAACACGCGCGCGGCCGCCGCGGCGGCGCCGAACGCGCCACAGGTGGCGGTGGGATGAAAGCCGCGGTCGTAATGCGCGCCAGCGGGAAGAGCGAGGGCGATGCGGCAGGTGACTTCATAGCCGGCGATGATCGCGGCCAGCGTCTCGGCGCCGCTCGCGCCGGCCATTTCGGCGGCGGCCAGGGCCGCCGGGATTACTGGTGCGCCGGGATGGAGGGAGCCTGCGGCGTGGGTGTCGTCGAAATCGAGCGAATGGCCGAGCGCGCCATTGAGGAGGGCCGCCCCGGCCGGGGTATAGCGCGCCGAATCGCCGAACACCCCGGCATTGCCGGCGGCAAGCCCGAGCGCGCGGCAGGCGGCGAGGAGCGGCGGCGTGCTCTCCGCGTCGTGCCGGGCACGGATGATGTTGCCGACGAGGTCGAGCACCAGGAGGCGGCTCCGCGTGACGATCTCGGGCGCCAGCGCGTCGAGCTTTATCGCGGCGGTGAAACGGGAGAAATCGGCGGTGAGGCCCATGGCGTTTTCCTCTTTTTCGGCGTTCCCGCGACTTTCGCGCATTTCCGCCCTGCTTGCCAAGCGGGTGGGCGGCGATGGCGGCGGCGGCGCGCCTGTGGCAGAGAAAGCGCCATGATAAGACGACGATTCCTGCTCGCGGCGAGCCTCCTCGCGCCGGCGCTTCGCCCCTGCCCGGCACGCGCGGCGCAGCCGGGCTTTGCCGCCTTCCTCGCCGGATTTCGCCAAGAGGCGGCGCGCGCCGGGATCGGCCGCCGCACCCTCGATCGCGCGCTTTCCGCGCTCGCGCCTGACCCGCGGGTGATTGCGCTCGACCGCCGGCAGCCGGAATTCACCCAAACCTGGGCACAATACCGCGCATCCCGGCTATCGGCGGCACGCGTGGCCGCCGGGCGCGCGGCGATGGCGCGCCATGCCGCGCTCTTGCGCGATGTCGAGACCGCCTATGGTGTCCCGGCGCCGATGGTGGTCGCGATCTGGGGGATGGAATCGAATTACGGTGCCGTGATGGGGGATTTCCCGACGCTGACGGCGCTCGCGACGCTCGCCTGGGAGGGGCGGCGCGCGGCCCTCTTCAAGCGCGAAATGATCGCCGCCTTGCGGATCGTCGATGGCGGCATGGCGCCCGGGCGGCTGATCGGGAGTTATGCCGGGGCGATGGGTCAGCCGCAATTCATGCCGAGCGCCTATCTGCGTTATGCCGTCGATTTCGACGGCGATGGCGTGCGTGATATCTGGGGCGATACCGCCGATGTTCTCGCCTCCATCGCCCATTATCTCGCCGCCAATGGCTGGATCGCGGGGATCGGCTGGGGGGCGGCGGTGACGCTGCCGCCCGATTTGGACGCCGCCCATGCCGGCCCGCGCGGCCTCTCCGAGTGGCGCGCGCTCGGGGTCGCGCCAGCCGATGACGAGGCTTCTTTCGCGGCGGGGGCCACGGCCAGCCTCAAATTTCCCGCGCCTGGCGAGGCTTATCTGGTCTCTTCCAACTTCGAGGTGATAAAGCGCTATAATATGTCTGATTACTATGCGCTGGCGGTCGGCCTGTTGAGTGAGAAGGTGAGGGGATGAAACGCACGGCTCTGGTCGCCTTGGTGCTGCTCGCCGGCTGCGGCCCGGCGGGGGCGGATCAGAATGGCAATTCCGGGCTTTCGGCGCTCCGTGCCTTCGTCGCGCGGCTTTTGCATGGCGGTGCCGTGGCGCCGATCGAAAGCCCGCATTATCTCGTCGGCGGGCCGTATCAGGCGGGTGGCGTCTGGTATTACCCGGAGGAGCGGTTCCATTACCAGGCGAGCGGGCTGGCGATGATCGATCCCGCCGGCCATGCGCCGCTCACCGTCGATGGCGAGCGCTATGATCCGGGTGCCATGGCGGCCGCGCTTCCGACGCTGCAATTGCCGGCGATCGCCCGTCTCACCGACCTCGAAACCGGGCGCACGGTTATGGTGCGGATCAATGACCGCGGCCCGGCCAGCCCCGCCCGCCTCGTCTCGGTGACGCCGAAAGTGGCCGAACTCCTCGGTTTTCCGGCCTCGGGCGTCGCACAGATCCGGGTCGAACTCGATACCGGGGAGAGCATGGCGCTGGCCGAGGAGATGGGTGGGCATCTCGGCGCCAAGATCGCAACGGCGCCGCGCGATAGCGTCGAGGCCGCCGATCTGCCGCCGCCGAGCGGAGGGGCGAGTGCCGCGCCGCAACTCGTTGCGACGACCGCAACCGGGGCCGATCCGCTGGCGGGCCCGCCGGTTGCGGTGCCCCTCCACCTTGCGCCCAAGGTCGAGCAGGGCCCGGCCATGCCCGGGCGGCTTTATATCGATTGCGGCAGCTTCAGCAGCCCGGAATTCGCCTATCGCCAGCAGGCGAAGCTTCTCGGCCTGCCGGCGCGGGTCGAGCGCCGGCTGATCGAGGGGAGATCGGA
>JAKAQU010000175.1 GCA_021819535.1 Pseudomonadota bacterium
GGTGCCTGCGCCCCGGGTGCGGCAGGATGGTTCCGAGAGAGGACAGTGTCATGCTCGAAAACGAACCCATCCCCGCCGAAGGGCGGCATTTCCTGCAAATTCCGGGGCCGACCAATGTCCCGGATCGCGTGCTCCGCGCCATCGACCGCCCGACCATCGATCATCGCGGCCCGGAATTCGCAGCCCTCGCGCGCCGCGTGCTCGATGGCTTGCGTCCGGTGTTCGGAACCGAGGGGCCGGTCGTCATCTATCCCGCCTCCGGCACCGGGGCGTGGGAGGCGGCATTGGTCAACACGCTTTCGCCCGGCGATCGCGTGCTCATGATCCGCACCGGCTGGTTCGCCAGCTTGTGGAAGGAAATGGCCGAACGCCTCGGCCTCTCGCCGCTGGTATTCGACACCGATTGGCGGCGCGGCGCCGACCCGTCGCTGATCGGCGAAGCGCTCGCCACCGATCGCGGCCATGAGATCAAGGCGGTTTGCGTCGTTCACAACGAAACCTCGACCGGCTGCCGGAGCGACATCCAGGCCGTCCGCGCGGCGATGGACGATGCCCAGCACCCGGCCCTGCTCCTCGTCGATACCATCTCCTCGCTCGGCTCGATGGAATATCGCCACGACGAATGGGGCGTCGATGTCACCATCGCCGGGTCGCAAAAAGGGCTGATGCTGCCGCCCGGCCTCTCTTTCAACGCGATCAGCGCAAAGGCCCTGGCCGCCGCCGAGCGGGCGCTCCTTGCGCGGAGCTATTGGGATTGGCGCCCGATGCTGGCCGCCAATGCGCGCGGGTTCTTCCCCTTCACGCCGGCGACCAATCTGCTTTATGGGCTGGAGGCGGCGCTCGCCATGCTGAGCGAAGCCGGCCTCGATGCCGTCTTTGCCCGCCATGCCCGCCATGCCGAGGCGACGCGGCACGCCGTGCGCGCCTGGGGGCTCGAAATCCAATGCGCCGATCCGCGCCATTACTCCGCGAGCCTCACCGCCGTCCGCCTGCCCGAAGGCGAGAGCGCCGACCGCTTGCGCGAAATCATTCTCAAGCAGTTCAATATGAGCCTCGGCAACGGCCTCGGCCCGCTCGCCGACCGCGTTTTCCGCATCGGCCATCTCGGCCATTTCGGCGATCTCGATCTGATCGGAACGCTGGGCGGCGTCGAAATGGGCCTCGCTTACGCCGGCATTCCGTTCCGCGCCGGCGGCGTGCAGGCGGCGCTCGACTTCCTCGCGCTGCGAGGGTAAAATATGGAAAAGATTGGTTCTTTTTTGTAAAAAAGAACCAAAAAACTTTTATCCCGTCATGCCGTGCCGTCGGCGAGGCCATCCTCAGGAGGGCGGGAATGAGCATACCAGCGAAGAGAGGGTATCACCGATGATCGAAGCCTGGACCTGGCCGACCCCGAACGGCCATAAAGTGCATATCATGCTGGAGGAAGCCGGCGTTCCCTACAAAGTGGTGCCGGTGAATATCGGCCAGGGCGAGCAGTTCAGGCCGGAATTCCTCGCCATCACCCCTAATCACCGCATCCCGGCGATCGTCGATCCCGAAGGGCCGGGCGGCAAGCCCCTCACTCTGTTCGAATCCGGCGCGATCCTGATTTATCTCGCGGAAAAGACGGGCAAATTCATCCCCGCCGAGCCGGCGGCGCGCTATCTCTGTCTGCAATGGCTGATGTTCCAGATGGGGGGCGTCGGGCCGATGTTCGGCCAGTACAACCACTTCGCCGCCTACGCCCCGGAAAAAATCCCCTACGCCATCGAGCGCTACACCAACGAGGTCAAGCGCCTGCATCGCGTGCTGGATAAGCGTCTCGGCGAAAGTGCCTATCTCGCCGGGGCGGAATATTCGATCGCCGATATCGCGACCTTCCCCTGGGTGCGCAATCCGGCGCGGCGCGGCATCGATCTCGCCGATTACCCCCATGTCCAGCGCTGGCACGACGCCATCGCCGCCCGCCCGGCGGTGATGCGCGGGGTCGAGGTCTTGAGCGAGAACCAGCGGCGCGGCGCGATGACCGACCAGGAGCGGGAAAACCTGTTCGGAAAAACGCAGTTCGGCACCCGCTGAGATCGCGATGGCGGCGGGCGAGGCGGCGCTTTCCTCTCCGTTCGCGGCGTGTGCGGCCGGGGAAGGCCTCGTTCTCGGCCGCATCGCGCAAAGCCTCGACGGGCGCATCGCGACGCCATCGGGGGCTTCGCGCTGGATCGGCGGCGCCGAGGATCTCGCCCACACCCATCGCCTGCGCGCCAGCGCCGATGCGGTTGTGGTCGGCGCCACAACGGTCGCGGCCGACGATCCGCGCCTGACCACCCGGCTCGTTCCCGGCCCTTCGCCGGTCAGGGTGGTGCTCGACCCGCGGCGGCGGCTCGGCACCTCGTTTCACGTCTTTCGCGACGGGTTGCCGACGCTGCTCTGCACCTCGCCCGAAGCCGCGACACCGCCCCGGCACGGCACGGCCGAGGTGATGGCGTTCGCCTGCCCGCATGGCGGGTTCGATCTCCGCGCCCTGCTCGATCGCCTCGCCGGGCGCGGCTTGCGGCGGATTCTGATCGAGGGCGGTGGTGTCACGCTGTCGCGTTTTCTCGCCGCCGACCTCCTCGGCCGGCTGCACGTGACACTCGCCCCGGTGCTGCTCGGCGGCGGCATTCCCGCCTTTTCCTTCCCACCCGCGGCGAGCCCGGCGACAGCGCGGCGGCTCGCCTGGTCGGTGCATCCGCTCGGCGGTGATCTCCTCCTCGATATCGCGTTTACCGCGCAGGCGGCCGGGCGCGGCGGCGAAGCGCCGCGAATGCCATAGCCCCGAAGCCGAGGAGGCCGAGCGTCGCCGGCTCGGGCACATTGTTGGTGCCGCCGGAGCCGACCAGGGGGGCGATGTCGTCGAGCGAGCCGATATAGAGATTGTTTGAGACGAAATTCGACGCCGACCCGATCAGCCTCGTATTGGCGTAATCAACGAAAACCAGATTGCCGCCATTGTCGGCCCAGTAAAGCTGACCATTGCCGGTGACGGCGCCCTGATCCAGTTCTTGGCCCAGATTGAGGGCTAGCGTCGAGAGAACGGCGCCGGAGGTGCTGACCTGGGCCAGGGTATCGCCGCCGGCGAGGATCAGATCGCCCGTGAACGGATCATAAACCATGCCGTGGGCGTAAGGAACATTGGTGAGGAGCGCCGTCGTGACACCGCTCGCGAGGTTGATGATGCCGAAATTGCCAAACCCTTGATCGGTGCCGCTGGTATAGAAAGCCGTGCCGGCGGCAAGCCCGGGCGCGAAGGTGATATGGGTGACGGTCGTGTTCGCTCCCGATACGGTCGTTACCGTCGGCGCGCCGCCGCTTGGGTTGATCGGCACTTCGGTGATCGTGGTGGCGCTGCCTTCGCTGCCGCCGCCCCAGACATGGTTCCCGTTCGGGCCGACGGTGATTTCATAGGTGTTCATTCCCGCCGGGAGGGTGATGGTGCTCCCATTGGTCGGGTTGACCTGATAAATATTGCCCGTGCCCTGCCCGCCGACCAGTAGCTGGCCGTTATTGGGGTTTTCGACGATGCCGTCCGCGCCCGGCGTCTGCGCGATCCCGGTTGGCGCCGTGACTGCGAAGCTGCCGCTGCCGGCATTGCCATCGCCAGTATAGGTTGCAACCGCACTCCAGATGTTCTCGCCGCCACTAAAGGTGGTGAAATACAAGGTATCGGTGATGGTGCCGGCCCGGGCCGACGTGCCCGCCAACAGCGTTGCCGCCGTGGCGAGAAGGAGATACCGGATTCCCTTTGGCGCTTGCTTCCGCATGTTTCCTCTCCTGCGACGAAACAACGTTTCGAACGGCACGGCGTTTTGACAGGTGCGGCGTCTGGCATGAAAAACCCCATCTCAGCCACGCCGGGATCATAACCAAAGCCTGGTATTAATAATATGTTAACATATTCGTATCGCCTGGTTCAAGATTTTTTATGCGGAACGAAAGCAGGAGACCCATGGCCGGTGAGGCGATGACAGCGCGCGCGTTCTGGACCGCAGCGCCCGGGCGCGGCGAACTCCGCGCCGAGGCGCTTCCCGCGCCCGGCGCGGGCGAGAGGCGGTTCACGATGATCGCAAGCGGCATCTCGCGCGGGACCGAGGCGCTGGTGTTCCGGGGCGGCGTGCCGGAAAGCCAGTTCCAGGCCATGCGCGCCCCCCTCATGGGCGGGGCGTTTCCGTTTCCGGTGAAATACGGCTATTGCGCCGTCGCCCGCGCCGAGGACGGAGCACGGTTTTTCATCCTCCACCCGCATCAGGATGTGTTCAACGCGCCCGCCGCACTCGCGGTTCCGGTCCCGGATGACGTGCCGAGCCGCCGCGCCGTGCTCGCCGCCAACATGGAAACCGCGCTCAATCTTTTGTGGGATGCGGGGCCGCTGCCGGGCATGCGCGCCCTCGTCATCGGCGCCGGCGTCCTCGGGCTGCTCACCGCGGCACTTCTCGCCCGCATTCCCGGGGTGAGCGTCACGGTTTGCGATCTCGATCCCGCCCGCGCCGCCCCCGCGACCGCGCTCGGCTGCCGCTTCGCGCGACCGGAGGCGGCGCCCTCTGATCAGGATCTCGTTTTCCATACCTCGGCGAGTGAAGCCGGCCTCGCGCTTGCGCTCCGCGCGGCGGCCGATGAAGCGGCAATCATCGAGGCGAGCTGGTACGGGCGGGATGCGCCAGCGGTGCCGCTCGGCGAGGATTTCCATGCCCGCCGGCTGCGCCTGATCGCAAGCCAGGTCGGCCGCGTCGCGCCCGCCATGCGTGGCCGGCGGACGAGCGGCGAGCGGCTCGCGCTCGCACTCGATCTTCTACGCGATCCGGTGTTTGATAGCCTGCTCGCGCCGCCGACCCCATTCGCCGCCTTGCCCGAGGCGATGCCTCGCCTGCTCGCGGGGGGGCTGTGCCATGTGATCGATTATGGAGTGCCGGATGTATAGCCTCACCGTCTGTGATCATGTCATGATCGCGCATTCCTTCCACGGCGCGGTGTTTGGCCCCGCACAGCGCCTGCACGGCGCAACCTACGCGGTGGAAGCGGAGTTTCTCGCGCCGACCCTCGATCGCGACCATCTCGTGGTCGATATCGGGCTCGCCGGGCAGGAATTGCGCCGGGTTCTCGATACGCTCGACTACCGCAATCTCGACGAGATGCCGGAATTCGCGGGCAGCAACACGACGACGGAATTTCTCGCCGCCCACATCCACTCCCTCCTCGCCGATGCCTGCCGCGAGGGCAGGCTCGGCGAGGGTGGGCGCAGGCTTGCCGGGCTCAAAATCGTGCTGCGCGAAAGCCCGCGCGCCCTCGCCGCTTTCGCGGGGCCGATCGGGGCCGAGGGCACGGCATGAGCCGGATCGCGTTTTTCGTCCCCGCGCCTTGGGCGCGCGTCTCCGGCGGCTATGCCTATGATCGGCGGATGGTCGCGGGCCTCCGACGCGCCGGCCACGAGGTCGAGGTGATGGCGCTCGCCGGGCGCCACCCGCTCGCCGATGCGGGCGCCGAGGAAGCGGCCGGGCGTGGGCTCGCCACCCTCGCGCCCGAGGTCATCCCGGTGATCGACGGGCTCGCGCTGCCTGCCTTCGTCCCCCATCTCGCCGCCATCACCGGCCGCGCGATCGGCCTCATCCATCACCCGACGGCGCTTGAGACCGGGTTTTCGGAGGCCGACCGCGCCGATCTCCGCGCGCTCGAATGCCGCGTGCTGCCACGCCTCAAGGCGGTCATCGCGACCAGCAAGGAGACGGCGTCGCGGCTGGAGAAGGAATTCGGCGTCGCCCCGGGGCGCCTCCGCGTCGTCACGCCCGGCACCGATCCGGCGCCGCGCCACCAGGGTTCGGGCGGTCCCGGCTGCGCCATCCTCGCGGTCGGCGCACTCATTCCGCGCAAGGGCCATGACGTGCTGCTCCGCGCCCTCGCCCCGCTGTTCGATCTCGCTTACACGCTCACCATCGCCGGCAGCGCGACCGCGGACCCCGCCCACGCCGCCTTTCTGCGCGATCTCGCGACGACGCTCGGGATCGCCGAGCGGGTGAATTTCGCCGGCGAGGTCGATGAGGACACCCTCGATCGCCTCTGGCGGGGCGCCGATCTCTTCGCGCTTGCGACCCACTGGGAGGGCTATGGTATGGCGATCGCCGAGGCGCTGGCGCGCGGCCTTCCGGTCGCGGTCGCAACCGGCGGCGCGGCGGCGGCGCAGGTGCCGGAAGGGGGCGGCGTTTTCGTCAGCCCCGGCGATCACGAGCAGCTCTCGAAAGCGCTGCGCCGGCTCATTTTCGATGCCGCGCTCCGCGCCGAGATGGCGGAAAATGCCTGGCAGGCGGGTCAGCGTCTGCCGGGCTGGGAAGCGCAGATCGCGGCGTTTGCGCGCGCGGTCGAGAGATCGG
>JAKAQU010000176.1 GCA_021819535.1 Pseudomonadota bacterium
TTCCGATCAATTACTCCAGCGATATCGATCTCATTCTGTTGCATGATCCGGCGGCGCATCCCTACCACGAAGACGGGGTCGGCGCACAGTTCACACGCCTCGCCCGCGCGCTCGTGTCACTCATGGAAGCGCGCGACGCCGATGGCTATGTCTTTCGCACCGATCTCCGGCTGCGCCCCGATCCCTCCGCAACGCCGCCTTCGGTCAGCCTGCCCGCCGCCGTCGCCTATTACGAGGGTCTCGGCCAGAGCTGGGAGCGCGCGGCCCTGCTCAAGGCTCGGCCCGTCGCTGGCGACCTCGCGCTCGGCCACGGCTTTCTGGAGGCGATCCGCCCCTTCATCTGGCGTCGCGGTGTCAATTTTGCCCTGATCAACGATATCGCCGCGATGCGCCGGCGGATCGAGGCGGGGGAGCGGCGGATGGGGGCGGGCGGCGATTCCCTCGGGCGGCTCCTCGGCCACGACCTCAAGCTCGGCCAGGGCGGCATACGCGAAATCGAATTTCTGGTGCAGACGCTGCAACTGGTCTGGGGCGGGCGCGATCCCGGGCTTCGCGCCCCGGCGACGCTCCACGCATTGACCCTGTTGCGCCGGGCGGGCCATTTGTCCGCCGAGAGTGCGCGCGCGCTCCGGAGCGCCTATCGCTTTTTCCGCCGTGCCGAGCATCGGCTGCAAATGATCGCCGACCGGCAGACCCAGCGCCTTCCCGAGACCGAGCCGGAATTGGCTCGTTTCGCGATTTTTCTCGGCTTTGCCGGCGCGCGCCCGTTTCTCGCCCGGCTTGCGCGTCATGTCGCTGCGATCTCGGGACAATATCGCGAAGTGTTCGAAGCGGTCCCGGATACCGAGGTGGCGCTCGATTTCAGCGGCCCGGAGCCCGCCGCGGCGACGCTCACGGCGCTCGGCGAGATGGGGTTTCGCGCGCCGAAGCCGGTTGCGGACGCCGTCCGCGGCTGGCTTTCGGGACGGGTGCGGGCGCTGCGCTCGGAGCGGGCGCGCGAATTGCTCGCCGAGATTTTGCCGTGGTTACTGGCAGCGTTTGCGCGCCAGGCCGATCCCGAGGCCGCCTTTACCCGGTTTCAGGCGTTTCTCGACCATCTCCCCGCCGGCGTGCAGCTTTTCTCGCTGTTTCAGCATAACCCGGCGCTGATCGGCCGCGTTGCCGCCATCCTCGGCGCCGCCCCGGCGCTCGCCGAGCATCTCGCGCGCGTGCCCGGCGCGATCGAGGGGTTGCTTGCCCCCGATGAACCGCCGCCGCCGGCACAGATGCTGGCCGAGCGGCTGGCGGATGCCGCCGATCTCGAAGAGGCGATCAGCGTCATCCGCGCGCTGGTGCGGGAAGAGAATTTTCGCCTCTCCGTCGCCCTGATGGAGGGCAGGGTCGATAGCGACGCCGCCGGCGAGGCGCGGAGTGCCCTCGCCGATGCCGTGCTCACCGCCTTGCTCGCGCGGGTTCTGGCCGCGCATGCGGCGCGTTTCGGGGTGGTGCCGCAAGGGGCGATGACGGTGGTGGTGCTCGGCAAGGCGGGTTCGCGCGAGATGATGGCCGGCTCCGATCTCGACCTCATGCTGATTTACGACCATCCCGATTGGGTCGGCGAAAGCGTGGGCGCGCGGCCCTTGCCGGCCGGGCAGTGGTTTTTGCGCGCCGTCCAAAGCTTCATCGCGGCTCTCACCGCGCCCGATGCGGCGGGGCCGCTCTATGCCGTCGATATGCGGCTTCGTCCCTCGGGCAATAAAGGCCCGGTCGCGGTTTCGCTCGGCGCGTTTCGCCGCTATCACGCGGAGGCAGCCTGGACGTGGGAGCGCATGGCGCTGACCAGGGCGCGGGTCGTCGGGGCCGAGGCGGAATTCGGCACGGTGGTCGCGACCGCCATCACCGAGGCGATCGCCGGCGCAGATTGCGCATCGGTGCGGGCCGACGCCGCAGCGATGCGGGCGCGACTGTCGCGCGAGCATCCCCCCGCTGGCGCATGGGACGTGAAATATCGCGAAGGCGGGCTGATCGAGGTCGAATTCATCACCCAGACGCTGCTTTTATGCGCGGCGAGAGACGATCCGAGCCTTCTTCACCCAACGACACGGATCGCGCTCGCGCGTCTCGCCGAACGCGGCTTACTCGCGGCGGGGGAGGCCGGGACGCTGATCGCCGCCGATCGCCTGTTTCGCGTGGTCCAGGAAATATTGCGCATCACCGTCGGGACGCGCCCTTTCGGCGACCCACGCGCCGAGGGGGCGCTTTCCCGGCTTGCCGTCGATACCCTGTTGCGCGCGACCGGCGCCCCTGATATCGCCGGGCTTCATGCCGCGTTGGATGACACCATGTCGGCGGTACGTGCCCTGTTCATCCACCATGTCGGCGCGCCTTGAAAGCCGCCGCGGATCGGTTCGCGAACCCGGAAAGGAGAGAAAAATGAGCCTCAGGGAAGGGGATTTGGCCCCTGATTTCGCCATGCCGGCCTCGGGCGGGCGGCGTGTGAGCCGGGATGGCTGCAAGGGCCGGCCCTTCGTGCTCTATTTCTACCCCAAAGCCGACACGCCGGGCTGCACCAAGGAGGCTTGCGGCTTTCAGGAGGCGCTCGGCGGGCTCGGCAAGCTCCCGCTCGACGTGATCGGCGTTTCGCGTGACCCGATGAAGGCGATCGAGAAATTTGCCGCGAAATATTCCCTCACTTTTCCGCTGGCGAGCGATGAGGATGGCGGGGTGAGCGCAGCCTATGGCACCTGGGTCGAAAAATCGATGTATGGCAAGAAATACATGGGGATGGAGCGGGCGACGTTTCTGATCGATGCCGAGGGGCGGATCGCGCGCCTCTGGCGCAAGGTGCAGGTGCCGGGCCATGTGGCGGCGGTGCTGGCGGCGGCGAAGGCGCTCGGCTGAAACGGCGCAGGCAATAGGAATTTTCACGCTTTCTCGTAAAGAACTTGCTTTTACGCCCGCCCCTTCATGGATCGGGCCCGTCCTTTCATGGATCGGGATCGTCGAACAAAACCCGCATCGCCGCGCCGTCGAGGTCGTCGTACTGGCCCGAGCGCAGCGCCCAGAGGAACAGGCCGAGCCCGCCGGCGCCGAAAACCAGGCTGATCCCGATGAGGAAAACCAGGATCGCCATCACCGCCCGAGCCGCAAACTGTTCAGCACCACCGCGAGCGAGGAGGCGGACATCGCCGCGGCGGCGAGCCAGGGCGTGATCATCCCTGCCATCGCGAGCGGCACCATCACCACGTTATAGATCACCGCGAGGGCGAGATTTTCGCGCATCACCGCCCGCGCCCGGCGCGCGAGCGCGATCAGATGGGCGATCGTCATCAGCGAGCGCCCCTGGAACACGATATCGGCGACGGTCTGGGCGAGATCGGTCGCACTCGCCGGCGAGGCCGAGACGGTTGCGGCGGCGAGCGCCGGCCCGTCATTCAGCCCGTCGCCGACCATCAGCACGCGCGCCCCCTCGGCGCGAAGTTTTTCGAGAAGGCGGTATTTCCCGGCGGGCGTCAGGCCGGCATGGCATTCGGCGAGGCCGAGATGCCGCGCCATGGCGCCCGCCGGCCCGGCGCGGTCGCCGGATGCGAGCAGGGTGCGGAAGCGATGGGCACGGAGCCAGGCGATCAGGGCCGCGGCACCCTCGCGCGGCGCTTCGGTGAAGGTGAAACGGTGGGGCGGGAGCCCCGGGCGGGCGAGCCATATTTCCGCCAGATCGTCGGTTGCCGTGGCGGGTGCTGCGCAGAAGGCACGGCTGCCGAGCCGGATTTCGCCGCCGCGTTGGGGATGGAGGCTCAACCCCTCGCCCGCGTGCTCGCGGATTTCGCCTGCCGGCAGCGCCGCATCGGGAAGAGAGGCCGCGAGCACGCGGGCGAGGGGGTGGCGGCTCGCGCCGGCCAGTCCCGCGGCCAGGCGCCAGGCTTTGTCATCGAGCGCGCTCTCGGCCGTGAGCGAGGGGCCGGTCAGCGTCCCGGTCTTGTCGCAGACCACGGCATCGATGCTGGCGAGACGTTCCAGGGCGGTCGGCGATTTCAGCAATACGCCGTCGCGAAACAGCCGCGAGGTCGCGACCACCTGCACCATCGGCACGGCGAGGGCAAGCGCGCAGGGACAGGTGATGATCAGCACCGCGCTGGCGATGGTGAGGCTTTGCCCGAGCGGGGCGCCGAGCCAGAGCCACCAGAGGGCAAAGCTCAGGAGGGCTGCCCCATGCACGCCCGGCGCATAAAGGCGCGCCAAGCGGTCGGCGAGCGCGACATAGCGCCCGCGCGCCTCCGCCGCCGCCTCGATCAGGCGCAGGCTTTCGGCAAGCAGCGTCGATTCCCCAGCCCGTTCGACGCGGATCAGAAGCGGCGGGCCGAGATTGAGTGTGCCGGCGAACACGAACGCGCCCGGCGATACTGCGACCGGCGCGGTCTCACCGGTGACGAGGCTGGCATCGAGGCTGGACGCGCCGCTTCGCACCACGCCGTCGGCGCCGACCCGCTCACCGGCGCCGACGATGATCGTCTCTCCGGCCACGAGCGTTGCGGGCGCGCGGCGCGCGCGCGTGCCGTCTGCGCCGAGCACGGTGACTTCGTGCAGACGGAGCGCCAGCAGATGCTCGGCGGCGCGCCGCGTCTGCGCCCGCGCCCGCTGGTCGAGCATGCGCCCGAGCAGCAGGAAGAAGAGCAGCATCGTCGCGCTCTCGAAATAGGTGTGGCCGCTCCCGCGCAAAAGATCGGCGAGGCTGAGCCCGGTGACGACGAGAAGGCCGAGGCTGATCGGGACATCCATGTTGACCCGGAGCGCCCGGAGCGCGCGGGCCGCCGAGCGGAAAAACGGCATGCCGGCGTAAAGGATCGCGGGAAGCGCGATCAGCGCTGAAACCCATTCCAGCATCACCCGGGTCGCCGTTCCCATCCCTTGCGCGAGCCCGGCCCAGACGGCGAACGCGAGCAGCATGACGTTGCCGGCGGCAAATCCGGCGACGGCGAGCGGGCGGAGCAAGGCGCGCGTCGCGCGATCGCCGGCGCTTGTGGCGGAGGCCGCATCGAACGGTACCAGCCGGTAGCCGAGCGCCTCGACCCGCCCGATCAAGGCAGTGGCGATCTCAGCGCCGCCGCGGAATTGCAGGCGAAGGCGCCGCGTCGTCATGTTGACGCGGCCGGAGATCACCGCGGCTTCCCGCGCCAGGACGTTTTCGATCAGCCAGACGCAGGCCCCGCATTGCAAACCATCGATGGCGAGATCGATTTGGCTCGTGCCGTCGGCGCCAAGGGAGAGAAAGCGCGAGACATCGGCCGATGTCTCGCCATCCGGGCGTGGCGCGCGGGCGGCCGGGTCGAGCGTGCGCTCGGCATAATAGCGGCCGAGGCCGAGCCCCTCGATGAGGGCGAAAGCGGCGGCACAGCCGGCGCAGCAAAAACGCCGCCCGCGCTCGGGCTGATCCCGGCCCGACTTTCCCAATGGCATCCCACCCAGCTTCAATCCGCAGTGGGCGCAGGTCTCCGCTCTCGTTGTTGCTGGACTGGCCGCGGTTTTCGTCTCGGCGCGGCGCTGGCGCGGGAGGGCGGTCATCCGCCGCCTAGGGCGCAACCACGCGCCGCGTGAGGTGGATCGTCTTACCGCCCTCGGTGATGCGCAAGGCGAGATCCCATTGCCCGGCAAGCGGCAAAGCCGCGCCTGCGCGATAAATGCCCTCGCCCGCCTGCGAGAAGCCGAGTGTCGTCGCGTTTTCCGGGCCGAGCGGGCGCGTCGCCTCGGCGGCGATGACGGCGGCATCGAGCGCATGGCCGCGGCGATCGCGGAGCACGATTTCGGCGCGACCATCCCGCATCGCGGTCGCGATCTGCCAGCCGAGCGCCTTTTCTTGCGCCGCCGCGGCCAGCACGCCGTTATAGGTGTTGCTTTCGTCGAAGCCGTTATCCGAGGCGGCGCCAGGGAAAGTTTTGAGCGCGGTCCAGATCATGCCGGCATTGACGAGAAAGACGAAGCCCATCGCCGCGACGATGGCCAGCGGATAAAAGCGCCACGACGAACGTGTGGCCTCGGCAGGCCTGCGCGCCGACCAGATATCGTTTGCCATGGTCATTTCGGCCCCATGAAGAGTGCGTGATAGACGGTTTCGGCTCCGGTCTCGCGGTTGCGGAGAGAGAAATCGAAGCTCTCGCGCCCATTCGCCATATGATCCGGATTGGCCTGGACGAGAACCCGGAGCGAGCGCACCGAATCGGGCGGCATCGGAATGACGGCGGTGGTATCGGGGTGCGGGCTGATCTCGGGGAGAACGAGAGCGGCTTTCGCGAGATCGCGCGTGCTCAGTTCGAATTGCGCGGCGTGCGGCGTTTTGTTGATGAAGGTGAGCGTGTAGCCATTGCGAACCCGCCCGTCTTCGAG
>JAKAQU010000177.1 GCA_021819535.1 Pseudomonadota bacterium
TTCCCGCCGATTTCCCGGCAACCCCGCCGCCTTTCGCCCCCGATCGCGCGCGCCGCGTGCTCCGTCTTGCCGGCGGCGATCTCACGCGCCGCGTGGGCGTGTTGCGCGCCCGCATCGCCGGGCGGCACGTTGCCGCGGACGCCGATATCCTCGCCGCCGCCGACGCGCTGAGGGCGGCGAAATACGGGGTGATCGTCTGGTCGGCCGCCGAAATCGCGCCGCTCGCGATCGAGATGCTGTCCGGCCTCATCGCTGATCTGAATGACACGACGCGCTGTTTCGGCCTTTCGATCCCCGCGCCCGGCAACGCCGCCGGCGTGATCCAGGCGCTCGCCTGGAAGAGCGGTTTTCCCATTCGCCTCGGCTATGCGCGCGGGCGCGCCGAGCATGATCCCTGGCGCTTCGCTGCCGCGCGCATGATCGCGGCCGGCGAAACCGATGCCGTACTGTGGATCGGCGATGACGCGCCGAAGGTTCCCGCGGGCATTTTCCTCGCCGTTCTCGCCCCGGAAGAAAGCCGCGCGCTCGACGCCGACATCGTCATCCCGATGGCCGTGCCAGGGCGCGATTGCGATGGCATTCTGTTCGATGCGGCGCTCGGGGCGCTCCGCTTTCAGCGCGCCTCGGCGCCAAGGCCCCATCTCTTGCGCCCGGCCGATCTTCTCGATGCGATCGCCGCCCAAAGCCGGCGGGAGCTTGCCGCATGCTGACCCGAATAGCCGGCGCGCGCATCATCGATCCGGCCAACGGGCGCGATGAAATCGGCGATCTCTGGATCGAGGATCAGCACATCATCGCCCCGCCCGCCCGCGCCGCCGATCTCACCTTCGATGCGGGCGGCGCCATCCTGCTCGCCGGCGCGATCGACATCCATTCCCACATCGCCGGCGCGAACGTGAACACGGCGCGGCTTTTGCTCCCCGAATTGCATGACGGCGCGATGTTCGCCGGCGCCCCGCCCGGCGAATTGATCGGTCGGCTCTTCGCCGCGATGGGCTACACCACCGTCGTCGAGCCGGCGATTTCGCCCCATACCGCTTTGCAGGCGCAACGCGAACTCGCCGCCATTCCCTTCATCGACAAAGCCATTCTTTCCGTTCTCGGCAATGACGATTTCACCCTGCGCCTGATCCGCGCCGGTGAAACCGGGGCGCTCGCCGATTACGCGGGCCGCACGCTCGGGGCCAGCGGCGGCTTGGGGATCAAGACCATCAACCCGGGCGGCGCGGTCGCATTTCGCGAAAACGCACGCGCATTCTCGCTCGATGACGAAGTGCCGCGCTCGGGCCTCTCTTCGCGCGCCATCATGCGCGCACTCCAAGGAGCGGTCGGCGCGCTCGGCATTCCCCATCCTTTGCATCTTCATTGCAATAATCTCGGCCTTCCCGGAAATGTCGAAACCGCGCTCGCGACCATCGCCGCGGCCGAGGGCGAACGCCTCCATCTCGCGCATCTGCAATTCTATGCCTATGGCGCGGAGGGGCCGCGCAAATTCTCCTCGGCCGCGCCAAGGCTTGCGGAAGCGGTGAATGCGGCACCCCATATCAGCGTCGATATCGGCCAGGTGATGTTCGGCCAGACGGTGACGATTTCGTCTGACGTGCTGCGTCAATTCGGCGCCCGCGGCGGGGCGAGCCCGCGCAAATTCGCGATCACCGAAGCCGAGGGCAATGGCGGCGGCATCGTTCCCTACCGCTATCGCCGCAAGAATTTCTTCAACGCCGTGCAATGGGCCGCCGGTTTGGAGCTGTTTCTGCTGATCCATGATCCCTGGCGGGTTTTCTTCACCACCGATCATCCCAACGGCGCGCCGTTCACCGCCTATCCCGATCTCTTCGCCCTGCTCATGGATCGCGATCTGCGCGCGCGCTGGATCGCCGAGTTGCCGGCGGACGCCATCGCCATGACGACGCTGCCCTCGCTCACGCGCGAATATGACTGGCGCGAGATCGCGATCATGACCCGTGCCGCGCCCGCACGCCTGCTCGGGCTTGCCGATCGCGGCCATCTCGCGCCCGGCGCCCTCGCCGATATCGCCGTCTATCGTCCGCAGGCCGATCGCGCGGCGATGTTTCGCCATGCCGAGATGGTGTTCAAGGATGGCGCCCTCATCCTCCGCCGTGGCGAAGTCGTGCGCCGGCATTTCGGCCGCGCGCTTCACGTCGCCCCGGGCTTCGACCGCGCGATCGAAACCCGTCTCGCGCGCTACTACGATGATGTTTTCGGCGTCCCGCTCAGCGCTTTCGACGTGCCCGAGACGGCGATTGCGCGGCGCGATCAGCCGGCCTTCGAGAGCGTGCCATGCCGGACATGATCGTCAACGGCATCCGCATCGATGAGAGCTTCGCCGAAGCCTTCGACATGCGGGCAACCGCCCTCGTCATCACCGCCGATACCGAGGCCTGGGCGGAAACCGCGGCCGCGAGCCTGACCGGCTTTGCGACCTCGATCATCGCCTGCGGCGTCGAGGCGGGGATCGATGCGCGGCTTGCGCCCCCCGAAACCCCCGATGGCAGGCCCGGTGTCAGAGTGCTGCTGTTTGCCGGATCGACCGGAGAATTGCAGAAACAATTGCAAAACCGCGTCGGCCAATGCGTGCTCACCAGCCCCGGCTCTGCCTGTTATGCCGGCCTCGAGGGGGTCGAGACGCTGAAACTCGGTGATGCCTTGCGCTATTTTGCCGATGGCTTTCAGATCAGCAAGCGCTTCGGCGGGCGGCATTTCTGGCGCCTTCCGGTCATGGACGGCGAATTCGTCTGCGAGGGCACGACCGGCCTCACCAAATCCGCGGTCGGCGGCGGCAATCTCCTGCTGATGGGGCGCTCGATCGCGGCGACCCGTCATGCCGCCGAAACCGCGGTCGCGGCGATGGCGAAAATCGATGGCGCGATCATGCCGTTTCCCGGCGGCATCGTGCGCTCGGGGTCCAAGGTCGGCAGCAAATACAAGGGGCTGATCGCGTCCACCAACCACGCCTATTGCCCGACGTTGCGCGGCCTCACAATGAGCGCGCTCGAAGAGGACATCGCGAGCGTTTTGGAAATCGTCATCGATGGCCTGACCCCGGAGGCGGTCGCGGCGGCGATGCGCGCCGGTCTTGCAAGCGCGATCGCGCTCGGGCCGGAGGTGGGGGTCGTTCGTATCGGCGCCGGCAATTACGGCGGCAAGCTCGGCAAGCATCATTTCCATCTCAAGGATCTCCTGCCGTGAGCGCGCTTTGCTTCCAGCTCCGCCAATCCCCGCCGCAGCGCCTCGATTGTTCGCCGCTGACGCCCGAGCGCCTGCGCGGTCTCGGCCTTGCCGACATCACACGCCTGCCCTTGCAGACGACGCGCGCCGCAGTCGCCGTCGGCGATCTCTTCACCGTCACTGCGGGCGATCCGGCGAACATCGTCATCGCCGGCGGCTCGCCGCGCTTGGATGACATCGGCGCCGGAATGACGATGGGATCGATCACCGTCGAGGGGAGTGTCGGCATCCGTGCCGGGGCCGGCATGCGTGGCGGGCGGCTCTCCGTTACCGGCGAGGCCGGACCCTATGCCGCGAGCGGCATGCTCGGCGGCGCGATCGAGATCGGCGGCAATGCCGGAGACTTCCTTGGCGCGCCCGGCATCGGCGCCGGCATGGCGGGCGGGATGGTCGTCGTGCGTGGTTCGGCCGGAGCGCGTGCCGGCGACCGCCTCCGTCGCGGCGTGATCGTGATCGAGGGCGATAGCGGCGATTATCCCGCAAGCCGCATGATCGCCGGCACGCTGGTGATCTGCGGGCGCGCCGGCGCCGCTCCCGGCTATTTGATGCGCCGGGGCACGCTGTTTGCCGAAAGCGCTGCCCCACTCCCGACTTTTCTTGCGACGGGTGCTGCCGATCACGTTTTCCGCGCCCTTCTCGCCCGCGCGCTTGCCCCGGCGAGCAGCCGGGCCGCTTCCCTCGTCGCGAGGTCGGGCCTCGCCCGCTTTGGCGGCGATGTCGCCGGGCTCGGCAAAGGCGAATTGCTAATTGCGACGACCGTGTAAGCTCTGGCCGCTGCTCTCCGCCCTTCTCGCCGGCGCCTGCGCCGCTCCCGCGCAATGCGTCGTCGAGCGTATCACCGATGTCACCGTCGCGCGGTCGCGCGATTTTGCCCTCATGCCGGCACAGCTCGACGGGATTGGCGCGACCCTGCTGGTCGATACCGGCGCCGGGATAACGATGCTGAGCCGCACTCTCGCCGATCGCCTCGCACTGATGCCCGAAGACCGTTTATTTCCGAGCGCGGTCGAGGGCATCGGCGGCATGGCGCTGACGCGGCGGATGGTCGTGGACGATTTCCGGGTCGCGGGCATCGCCCTTGGCAAGCAGAACGTCATGCTCACCGAGCCCGGCCTCTTCCGCCATTTCGACCCCGAGCCCGGCGGCATCATCGGCGGGGATTTCCTTTCGCATTTCGACGCCGATGTCGATTTGCCCGCAAACCGCATTGCGCTTTACCGCGCCCATCCTTGTGCGACGGCTTTCGCGCCGCCCTGGCCGGGAGTGAGCTTCTATCGCCTGCCCGCGCGCATGACCGATGGCGGACAATTTCTGATCACGGTCGCGGTCGATGGTGTCGCTCTGACGGCGCTGCTCGATTCCGGGGCGGAGGCCACCGCTATCAGCGCTCGCGCCATGGGCAAGCTCGGCCTGACACGGGAGAGCCTCGCCGCCGATCCCGCGCGCGAGGAAATCGGCATCGATATGAGCCGGCGTCTTTCGCATCTGCATCATTTCCGCTCGTTCAGGATCGGCGCCGAAACCTATCGGCAGAGCGATATCTGGGTCAGCGACATGCCGCTCGCACCCGCTGATATGCTGCTCGGCGCGGATTTTTTTCAAACCCATCGCCTCTGGCTGTCCTATGCGACGCGGGCGGTGTTCGTTGCGATTCCGCTCGGCGATGGCGCTTCGGGAGGCGAGAAAGAATGAGCAGGAATGGGCCGATGCCGGCCGGCGCGCATCGCGCCTTGCCTTCGCCCCGCGAACATAACATCCTCGATGCCTTTCTTTCTCCAGAGGCCAAGGAGGGCGCGATGTCTGATCCCGCGATGTCTCGGTCGTTGTCTCTCGCGGTGCCGAAGGCGCCGAAGCGGTCGCTCTCCTGGCGCGGCGTCTTGCGCGCCGTCCACGACAACCCGCTCACGCTCTGGACCGATGCCGCCTATGAGGACGAGGTCGAAACCCAGCGCTTTCTCGGCCGGCCGCGCCTTCTGATCAATGCGCCCGATGCCATCCAGCACGTTCTGATCCGCAACCCCGGCAATTTTCACCGCACCGCCGCGTCGATCCGCCTGCTTCGCCCCTTCGTCGGCCGCGGCCTCCTGCTGAGCGAGGGCGAACTCTGGCGGCGCCAGCGGCGGGTGATCGCGCCGACGCTCGCGCCGCGCGCCCTGCCGCCCCTGATGGCCGAGGCGGCGCGGGCGATCGCCCCCGCGACGTCGGCGTTCGCCGAAGCCGCAGAAGACGGCGCGCCGGTCGATCTCCTCGCGGCGATGCAGCGGCTTGCCCTCGATATCGCCGGGCGGACGATGTTTTCGGTGGCGATGGAGGATTTCGGCGGTGAAATGCGGCAAATGCTGGTCGAGGCGTGGCCGAATATCTCCCGGCCGGATTTTTTCGATCTCGTGCTGCCAATCGGCATCCCGAGCCCGCGCGATTTTGCCCGTCGCCGGTTTCAGCGCCGCTGGATGGGGCTGATCGGCCGCATCATCGCCGCGCGTGAAAAGGCCGATGACCGGCCGGGCAAGGGGGCCGACCTGTTCGATCTTCTTCGCGCCGCCATTGCCGGCGAGGGCCGCGAGGGCGCCCGGCTGCTGCGCGACGAAGTGGCGACGATGATCATCGCCGGGCATGAAACGACGGCGCTCACGCTGTTCTGGTCGGCCCTCCTTCTTGCCGCCCATCCGGAAGCGCAGGCGCGCATCGCCGAAGAGGCCGAGGGGCTCGATCTCGGGCCGGAAGGGGCGCCTTCGGCGCTGGAGCGTCTGATCTATACCCGCGCCGTGGTCAGCGAGGCGCTCCGGCTCTATCCGCCGGCGGCGGTGATCGCGCGCCAGGCGGCACGCGCCGAGCGCTGCGGTGGGATCGCTGCGCCGCGCGGGGCGCTGGTGCTGATTTCGCCCTGGGTGCTGCACCGCCATCGCAAGCTGTGGGCGGCGCCGGGGCAGTTCGATCCCGGCCGTTTTCTCCCCGCGGCCGCGCCGGTGCCGCGCTTTGCCTATCTCCCCTTCGGCGCCGGGCCGAGAGTCTGTGTCGGCGCGCAATTCGCGCTCGGTGAGGCGACGCTGGTGCTGGCGACGCTCGTGCGGCGTTTC
>JAKAQU010000178.1 GCA_021819535.1 Pseudomonadota bacterium
GGCGGTGGTGCGCCAGGAAGGATGCGGAAGCGGCATATAATGCGGCAAATAGCGTCGAAAATCAGCCACCCTGTCGCCCATCCGGCCACGCCCGAGAACGAAATCCTGGGCGTAGCCGCCAACCAGCAAAGTCAACGCGATCTCCGGCATGAGCGGGAGGAGGCGCGGATGCCAGAGTGCGGCACAGCTTGGGCGTGGCGGCGCATCGCCGCCGCGCGGGAGGCGCCCCGGGTAGCAGAGCCCGACCGGAACGATGGCGATGCGGGAGGCGTCGTAAAACACCGCCTCCCCGATCCCGAGCCAGGCGCGGAGCCGGCGGCCGGAGGCGTCGTTGAACGGGATACCGGTTTCATGCACCTTCGTTCCCGGTGCCTGGCCGATGATGAGAAGACGCGCCGTTGCGGAGACGCGAAAGGTCGGACGCGGCCCGAGCGGCAATTCGGCGGCGCAGCGCGTGCAGGCGCGCGCCTCGGCGGCAATGGCCGCGAGCGTATCCGCTTCAACCAAGGGCGTAATCCGCCTCGGCCGTATAGACGGCCTGTTCCTTTCCGAGCCGCGAGCTGAACAGGGTGAAATGCGCGATCGGCACCGGCGGGGCGCGAAACAGATTATGCGATTGCAAAAACGCCGCCAATTTTTCGCCGGGCGGATTGTCGAGCCGCGCGAGCGAGACATGGGGCATGAAGCGCCGCCGCTCGGCGGCGAAGCCGACGCGTTGCAGGGCCGTTTCGACCTTGGCCTGCAGATGGTCGAGTGCCGGGTTGCGCTCCACTCCCACCCAGAGCGCGGCTGGCCGGCCAGCTTTCTCGAACGTGCCGACCCCGGCAAGGGTGAGCGAAAACCCCGGCGCATGGAGCGCGGACAAGGCGAGATCCGCCTCCTCGGCGCGATAGCCAGGGATTTCGCCGATGAAGCGAAGTGTGAGGTGATAATTCTCGGCGCTGATCCAGCGGGCGCCCGGCACGCCGCCGGCCAGGAGCGCCAGCCGCGCGCGAAGCGGTTGCGGCAGATCAAGGGCGACGAACAGACGGATCATCTCGCCCCTCTCATTTCCTGGTCGCGGCGACGAGACGCTCGGCATAGGGCAGCACCATTGCCACCACCCGCTTCTCGCCCTCGGCATCGGGATGGAGATGATCGGCCTGGATGAGCGCGGGCTCCCCCGCGACGCCGGCGAGAAAGAACGGCTCGAAAATCACCCCGGGCCGCTGTCCGAGCCGTTCAAACACGGCGCGAAATTGCGCGCCGTAGCCCGCCCCCATATTCGGCGGCGCATACATCCCGCAAAGCAGCACCGGGATATGGCGTGCGGCGAGGCGGTCGAGAATCGCGCCGAGATTGGCTTCCATCGCCTCCGGCGATGTTCCCCGGAGCCCGTCATTGGCGCCGAGTTCGACGATCGCCGCCTCGGGTGCGGCCTTCGGGTCATCGCCGAGCAGCCAATCGAGCCGCGCCCTGCCGCCGGCACTGGTATCGCCGGATACCGCCCCGTCGAGCAGGGCGACGGGCCATCCGCGCGCTTGCAGCGCCGAGGCGAGCAAGGCCTGAAACCCCTCTTCCGGCGCGAGACCGTAGCCGGCCGCGAGCGAATCGCCGAGCACCAGGACGCGAACCGGCGGGGGTGGCGGGGCGGCTGCGAGCAGCAGAAGCATCGCTATCACCACCATACCCTCGCGCCGGAGGAGAGGAATGCCATATGCTCTGTCCATGGATGCCCCCAACGCAGTCGCCGCCGCCGAAACCGCCGCGCCCCCCCTCATTCGCGCCCGTTCCCTGAGCTTGACGGTGCCCTCCGCCGCAGGCCCCGTCAACATCCTCCGCGGCATCGATCTCGATATCGCATCAGGCGAGACGGTCGCCCTGCTCGGCCCCTCGGGCTCGGGCAAGACCAGTCTTCTGATGCTGCTCGCTGGGCTTGAGCGGCCGAGCGCCGGCCAAATCCAGCTCGCCGGCCATGACCTCACCGGGCTCGGCGAGGATGCCCTGGCGCGGCTTCGCCGCAGCCATATCGGCATCGTCTTTCAGGCGTTTCATCTGATCCCGACGATGACCGCGCTCGAAAACGTCGCCGTGCCGCTCGAACTCGCCCACCGCGCCGATGCCCGTGCCCGGGCCCGCGCGAGCCTTGAGGCGGTCGGGCTCGGCCATCGCCTCACCCATCTCCCGAGCCAGCTTTCCGGCGGCGAGCAGCAGCGTGTCGCCATCGCCCGCGCCTTCAGCGCGGCCCCGCGCCTGATCCTCGCCGACGAGCCGACCGGCAATCTCGATCAGGCGACCGGGCGGGACATCATCTCGCTGCTGTTCGCCGAACAGCACGCGCACGGGACCACGCTCCTCCTCGTGACGCACGACCCGGCGCTGGCATCGCGCTGTCAGCGGCGCCTCCATCTCGCCGATGGCCGCCTTGCGCCCTGATCCGGCGCCGAGGCGGCATCGCGTGCGCCTCGCCGTTCGGCTGGCATGGCAACAGTGGCGGGGGGGCGGGCGCGGCTGGTGGCTGGTGCTCGTCTGTCTCGCGCTCGGCGTCGGCGCGATCACCGCGGTGGGCGAGGTGCGGGCCGGGGTCACGGCCGGGCTTGAAGCGGACGGGCGGCGGATTCTGGGCGGCGATGTCGAAATCTCTTCGGGGGCGGAGGAGACGCCAGCCGAGGTCACAGCCTGGCTTCGCGCGCGCGGGGCGCGGCTGTCTTCCGTGGTGCGGCTCCGCTCGCTCCTCGTCGCCGCGGGGGGTGCCCGCGCCCTCGTCGAACTCAAGGCGGTGGATGGCGCCTGGCCGCTGGTGGGGACGCCGATACTCGCCCCCGAACAGCCGCTCGCGGCCGCCCTCGCGGTCGTGGATGGCCGCTATGGGCTGCTCGCGGAGCGGGCTTTGTTGGAGCGGCTCGGGATCGGAATCGGCGCGCATCTCCGGCTCGGCCGCGCCGAATTCGACCTCCGCGGCGTGATCGAGGATGAGCCCGACCGGGTCGGAAATGCTGGCCTGTTCGGCCCGCGCGTGCTGATTTCGGCCGCGGCACTGGCGACGACCGGGCTGATCCAGCCCGGCAGCCTCGATGATCACGCGCTCCGCGCCGCGATGCCGGATGCGCCGCAAAACCTCGTGGAGACGCTCCGGACGCGCTTTGCCCCCCTCGGCCTTCGGATCCGCAGCGCCCGCGACGCCGCCCCCGAATTGACCCGATTCCTCGATCGCATGGCGCTGTTCCTCTCGCTCGCGGGGCTGACGACGCTGCTGATGGGCGGAATAGGGGTCGCGAGCGGCGTTCGCGCCTGGATCGAGGCGACGGCGCGGAATTTCGCCATTTTGCGCTGCCTCGGCGCGTCCGATGGGCTGGTTTTCGCGGTCTCGGCGGTTCAAATCGCCCTCATTTCGCTCGCCGGGATCCTGGCTGGGCTCGTGATCGGCGCGGCGGCACCGTTGCCGCTCGCCGGCATCGTGCGCCGGGCACTCGGGGTTACGATGCAAGACGGGATCTCGCCGCGCCCCTTGCTGATCGCCGCCCTCTATGGGGTGCTGACGGCTTCCTTGTTCACCCTCTGGCCACTCGCGCGCGGTCTTCGGCTGCCGGGGTCGGCGTTATTTCGCGACGCCTTCCTGCCCCTCACCGCCCGGCCCGGCCCCAGGATCCTGGCGGCGAGCAGCGGCCTCGCGCTCGCGCTCATAGCGCTCACGCTCGCCGCAACCCCCGATAGGCGGCTCGCGATCTGGTTCTGCCTCGCGGTGCCGGGGGCGTTTTTGCTGCTGCGCGCCGGCGCGCTCGCGCTCATGCGTCTTGCCCGGCTCGGGCGTTTTGCCGCATCACCCGCGCTTCGCCTCGGCCTCGCCAATCTTCACCGCCCGGGCGCCGCGAGCCCGTCCATCCTGCTCTCGCTTGGGCTCGGGCTTTCGACCCTGGCGACACTCGCGCTGATCGCCGCCAATCTCCGCCATGAAATCAGCGCGGAATTGCCGGCCCGCGCGCCCTCACTGTTCTTCATCGACATCCAGCCCGACCAGCGCGCCCGCTTCGATGCCATTATCGCCGCCGACCGGGCGGCCGGCGGCCTCGAAGAAGTGCCCAATCTGCGCGCCCGGATCGTTGCGATCGGCGGCGTGCCCGCAACCCAGATCAAAGCGCGACCGGATGTCGCATGGGTGCTGCGCGGCGATCGCGGCCTCACCTATGCCGCGGCACCGCCGCCGCGAACGACCCTCATCGCCGGCCAATGGTGGCCGGCGGATTACCAAGGGCCGCCACTTCTCTCCTTCGACGCCGATATCGCCGCCGGGCTCGGCCTTCATCTCGGCGATACGGTGACACTGAGCGTGCTCGGCCGGCGGATCGATTTTCGCATCGCCAGTCTCCGCGCCATCGACTGGTCCTCGCTCGACCTCAATTTCGTCATGGTGGCGAGCCCGGGCCTCCTCGCGGAGGCGCCCCACAGCTTCATCGCCGCCCTCCGCGCCGACCCGAGGAACGAGGGGCGGCTTTTGCGCGCGGTCACCGATGCGCTGCCCAATGTCACCGGCATCCCGCTCGCCGAAGTGCTCAGGAGCGTCGCCGCGTTGCTCGCGCGGATCAATGCCGCCCTGCTCGCGACCGGCTCGCTGACCTTGATCACCGGTGCCCTGGTGCTCGCCGGCACGATCGCCGCCGGCCAGCGGCGGCGGCGCCAGGAAGCTGTGATCCTGAAGACCTTGGGCGCGAGCCGGGGGCAGATCGTGATCGCCTGGCTCGCCGAATTCGGCTCTCTCGGCCTCGCCGCCGGCGCCATCGCCGCTCTCATCGGCACCGGGGCGAGCTATGGCGTGCTGCGCTTCATTCTCGGCGTCGATTGGATATTTCCGCCCACGGCACTGCTGTGGTCGATCGGGGCGGCGCTGGCACTGATCCTGATTTTGGGGGCCGGGGCGCTGGCGACGACGCTTGGCGGCCGGCCGGGCCCGTTGTTACGTAATGATTAGGCCAGGGGCTTTGCCCCTGCACCCCACCAAAGGCAATGCCTTTGGAAACCCTTCCGGAATGCGGGTCTGGGGCGCCGGAGACGAAAGGCGCTCATCAGAGCGACGCGCTTCACGGCAACCGCTCTTTTTCGAGCATTTCGGCGATATGATCGGCGAGTTCGCCGAGAAGCCGGCTCATGGTCGCGATCTGATCTTCCTCGCCGCGCGGCGCCGGGGCTGAGAAGTGGAATGTCGCGAGCCTTGGTGTCGCACCCGGTTTCTGGACCGCGACATTGGCGATTATATCGAAGCTCGCCTCGGCATCGAAGCGCTGGATATCGATCTCGATGATCCGGTCGGGGGTCGCGGTGATCGGGCTTGCCGCGGTGAACACCGAGCTTCCCGAAAGACGCGCGCCGAGATCGGCGGCGAGCACGCGTGCAAGCATGTCCGGCAGCGGTTCGGCCCAGCGCGCATTGTCGGCGAGCGTCACCCGGTAGGCATCGACCCGCTCGACGATGCCGGGGCGGTCGAGATAGCGGGCAAGGCCGATATGGCGAAGCTCGATGACGCGCGCCGGTGCGGAGACCGGGCGCCCGGGCACGCTTCCGAGCGTATAGAGCTTCGGGCTCGGCGAGGCGCAGCCGGCGAGTAGCAGCGGCAAAAGAAGAAGCCCTCGCATCCTCATCGCTCTTGCACCGGCCCGCTCCGCCCGCGCAGCAGGGCCTCGGGATGCTGATCGAGCAGATCGGCGAGGCTCTGGATCGCGCGCGCGGCGTCGTTCATCTCGCCGACCAATCGCTCAAGATCGCGCGGCAGCGGCGAATTGGCGCCATAGTCCGCGTTTAGCGCCGCCATCAAATGATTGGCGCGATCGAGGCTCGCCTCGAGATCGGCGCTGATTTGCGGCAGCCGAGCGAGTGCTGGGCCGGCATTGGCATTCATCTGGCGGAACAAGGTCTCGGCGCTCGCCATCGCCGCCGCCGCCGATTTCAGGGTGGTTTTCAGCTCCTTGCCGGACGCGATCTCGTTCAGCGAAGCCAAGCTCGCATCGAGATTGCCGGCCATGCGCTCGATCGGCATCGCCTCCAGCTTGCGCCCGATGACATCGACCATGCGGGCGAGGGTTTCGAAATCGCTCGGCTGGCTCGGCACGACGATGGCGCCATCCTCCTCGCGGATGGCCGCGGGCTTGGCGTCGGGGAAGAAGTCGAACGCGACATAAAGCTGCCCGGTCAGGTAATTGGCCGTGCGCAACTGGGCGCGAAGCCCATTGTGCGCCAGCGAGGCAAGCGATTCCAGGGCGCGCTCATGGGTTGGCGGCGGCGCGCCGGGAGCGGAAATGCGATCCGGCTGGATGGTGAGCCAGATCG
>JAKAQU010000179.1 GCA_021819535.1 Pseudomonadota bacterium
TCTCCGGGCGGCGATTTCGCTTGCAGGCGCCCCCGGTTCGATGCTAGAGAATTTCTGCATTTTTCAGCCTCCAAGGCCGCAGCGCGGACACGCTCGCGGCCTTTTTTCTTGGGGTTCAAAGAGCCTCGACGGCCATTTCATCGCGCCAGACCGGGCGCTCAATCCGGCTTTCCGCCCATGCCGCGAGATCGGCCGGCCTGAAAGCCACTCTATTTTTCGAGAGGCGCACACGGGGGATGTCATGCAGGCGGTCCAAAGTCCGTGAGGAAACCTTGAGGAATTTCGAGGCTTCGACTTTATTCAGAAGTGGCATATGGTTTTCCATGGCAGCCTCGCGTCTGTTTGTGGCACCCATCATGCCGAACCGTGCCAGGCGCGTCGGCTGGTAAGTGGAAAAAACATCCCCAGCGGTCATTTTCCGCGCGTGCGAAGGACTTCCACGATCGCCGCCGGTTCGGCCTGAATCTTGCAAAGCCGCAGTAATCGCCTAGCGATTTCGATCGCGGCGCTCGCCTCGTGACCGAAATCGGCGGTTGCGCGTTGCCGATCGAGCAGCGCCCGCACCCAGTCAGCCAAGACCCGCGCCGCCCAATGCCAACTTCCTCGCCTATCATCGCGCTCGCGACTCCATTCCGTAAACGGCTGGACGGCCGCGTGCAGACCCGAGAGCATCTCCGCCGCCCGCTCAAGATCAAAGGAAAAATCGCCGCCCTCGCCGGCTTCCCTCTCGGCAACAGCGATAATCCGAGGCAGCGTTTCGGCGAGGGTCCGAAGTGCGAGGCGAGTGCGCCGCAAGTCATCGTCTCGATAAAAATCGCGGGCCATCCGCGCGCGGATAAAGCCGATTGTCGCCGCGATGGCGGCGATCGAGCTTCTTTCGGCATCGTTGCTCATATCCGGCGCGCGGTGCCTTCCTGGTGGCGGGGTGAAGGCAGCGAGGATGGCCGCAATCAGACGATCGGGCTTGCCTGGCGACGCTGGATCGGGGATAGGGGCGTCAAGCTCAGCCATGGCTATCTCCATGGTTCGAGTTAGGGCCGGATCAGCGTTCGCGCGCTGGCCGGCCCGCTCTATTTCAACGGGTTTTCCGCTTCATGCTTACAATCTCGCCGGCAGCGCCGGTCATGGCGGCGGCGATGCGGACGGCGGCACGCTCGGCCGCGGCTAGCGCGGGATCGGGCGATAGGTGCGCGTAACGCTGCGTTGTGGTGACGTTGCGATGGCCGAGCAGCTTGCCGACGATAAACAGGCTCTCCCCTCCCTGCACGGCGACGCTAGCGAAGGCGTGGCGAAGGTCATGCAGCCGGACATCGGGCAGCCCGGCGAGGCTTCGGATGCGTTGCCAAGGCTTTTGGACGCCAACCAGCGGCGCGCCAGGGCGCTCGCCCGGAAGCACGTGCTGATTATCGGCGAGACGCGGCAGGGCGGCCAGGACGGCCAGGGCGGGGGCGGGAAGGAACAGGTTTTTCGCCCCGGTCTTGGAGTCCGACAGCCGGATGACACCGGCCGCAACATCAACCTGCGGCCAGATCAGGCCGAGGATTTCCGAGAGCCGCGCGCCGGAAAAGAGCAACAGACGCACCATGGCGACGAAACGCCAATCAACAAGCCCCTCGGCCTCGGCCCGTTCCAGCGCCTCGCCGAGCTGGCGCAGTTCATCGGCAGAGAGGAACCGCTCGCGGCCCTTTTCCGGGTAGTGATCGATCCCGCGCGCGGGGTTGCTGCCAACGGGGCGCTCGCCAACCTTCTCAGCCCATCCGAGGATCGATGACACGGCGGCGAGCACGCGATTGGCGGTGACGGGCTTCCCGCTCAGCTTGGCGTGCAGCCGGGCGATTTCCGGGCGGCCGATCTCGCGCAGCTTGATCGGGCCGAGGGCGGGGAGGGCGTGCAAACGGAGCAGCCGCGTTTCCTCGGCCAAGGTGCGCGGCTTGTGGTGCAGCGCGGCGTATTCGGCGAGATAGCGCTCGCTGAACCGGACGAAGGTGATCCCGGCCTTTTCCTCGGCGCGCTCGGCGTGCAGATCGCGGCCATCGCGGATCAGTCCGAGGATGCGAACCGCCTCCCGCCGAGCGCTCTCGGGCGACCAATACCCTCGCCCATGCTTGCCGATGGCGAAGATGCGCTGAACGCGCTTCACCCGGGTTTTCAGGTTGTAGTGCGGCACGCCGCCCGCCGCGCGCCGGCGAACGAACAGCCCCCGAACCTCGGTATCGAAGATGATGTCGCCCGGTTGCATCGCCTCAACGGCGGCGGGGGTGATCCGGCGAACGGCCATGGCGTGGTTTCCTATTCCGATTGTGCCACCGGAAGAGATACCACGTCATGACGGGACAGGAAAGAACAATGCGCGCCAAGGCGCGGGATTTCCTTGCTATGTCCGGGCCTGTCTTACCCTGGCACGGATGACACTCTGACTGGGGGACTGGGGGTCGTGGGTTCAAATCCCGCCTGCCCGACCAAACCACGCGAGCCCTGAACGGCCGGGGGCAGCCGCTCCTGAGCCAGCTTGTTTTTGCCCCCGCGGCCTGCTTTTCGCGCAGTCTGCGCTTGCGCGAGATGCCGCCGCCATCGCATTTCGCGGTGACGCCGGAATCGAGCCCGGCATCGTCGGCGGTGAGGCCGTCGATATCGGCGCTGAGATCGCGCATCGTCACGGCAGCGAGGTTTTCGGGAATACGGCCGGGCTGGAACGGACGCGGTGCCTCGCGAACAACCCCCTTATTGCCGTATGTGTCGGAAGCCAGCAGACGCCCTATGGTGCGGAGTGGCGCGGTGAGCCGCCAACTCCGTGAGTTGCGGATTTCCTGCAAGGGTGCGAGCCGGCGCAACTCCGTTTCCATCGCTTCGATATAGCTGCGGAGTAGGGAGATCCCGGTTGCGCGGGCTGTCCGCGCGGCATCGAAAACCTGCGCCCCGCTGTCCGGCGCTGTGACGGCGACCATCAGCGCGTGATAGACGGCGGGAAGATGTGCGGGAAGGGTATCCGGCCAGATCACCGGATGTGTCGCTGTTTCATGGCGTTCGGCGGGTTTGAGGAAAGCGGAGATTTTGTCCGCCATCGCCGCGGCGTCGCGTGGCCAGGAGAGCGCGATCTGGCGGGTGAGCCGGGCGAGTTCGCAGGGCCAGTCGGCGAGCAGGGTATCGAAGGAAACGAAACTGCGCGGCGCACCGCGGCTCGCATGTTCGGCGGCAAGGATATAGCGCAGCCAGAGCAGCACAACACGGGCGAGCGGCCATAGCGCCGCGTTTTCGTGGCCCCCCTCGCGGCGCTGCAGCGAGGCGGCGACAGCGTAGGGATCACGAAACGGAATGATATAACGCGGCGTGATGTCGAGCTGCGCCAGAGCCTGCCGCCAGATCGGCACGAGCAGAGAAAGGCGCGGATCCTTGACCACGATCAGCATCGCTGCGCCATAATTGCGCGTGATTGTCCGTGCCACGATGTGGGCGAAATGGGCCGCCGCGGCAGAATCGAACCATTCCGGCGCGACGTCGAACAAGCCGTACACATGCGATCCTGCCGCCGCCAGGATGGTATCGTGCAGCGCGACCAGTTCGAGCGGTTCCCAATGGCCGAGCGGGTTGCCTGGCCCGGGAGGGACCAGCCGCTCCGGCAGCGCGGCGCCGAGCAGGTTGAAGAGCCGCGTCAGCGCCGAGGTGCCGGAACGATGCATACCGAGCACGAGCACCGCCGTTCGTTCCGCCATGGCTCCTTCCTTTCGCCGCGCGCGTTCGTCTCGTTACACACACCGTACCCTCGCTGCACGACGGAGTTTAAGCCGCTCGCTCAGGCAATGGTGTAACCAAATGAAACGCACGCACGATGCTTGCGGACCGGGCCGGGCCGGGTCGATGCTATCCCGTCTTGAGTGCCGCGAGGAAGGCCGATTGCGGGATTTCCACCTTGCCGAACTGGCGCATCCGCTTCTTGCCCTCCTTCTGCTTTTCCAAAAGCTTGCGCTTGCGCGAGATGTCGCCGCCATAGCATTTCGCGGTGACGTCCTTGGCCAGAGCGCCGATGGTTTCGCGCGCGATCACCCGGCTGCCGATCGCCGCCTGGATCGCGATCTTGAACAATTGCTTCGGAATGAGATCCTTGAGCCGGAGGCAGATCGCCCGCCCGCGCGTCTCCGCCTGGCTGCGATGGGCGATGAAGGCGAGGGCATCGACCGGCTCGCCATTGACCATGATCGAAATGCGGACGAGATCGCTCTCGGCATAGCCATCCATCTGGTAATCGAAGCTCGCATAGCCGCGCGAGACCGATTTCAGCCGGTCGTAGAAATCGAACACCACCTCGTTGAGCGGCAGGCGATAGACCGCCATGGCGCGGCTGCCGACATAGGTGAGATCGACCTGCTGGCCGCGCCGCTCGTTGCAGAGCGCAAGGACGGCGCCGAGATAATCGTCGGGCACCAGGATCGTCGCCTTGATCCAGGGCTCCTCGATATGGCTGATGACACTGCCGTCGGGCATGTCGGCCGGGTTGTGCAAATCCTCCACCGCGCCGTTGGTGCGGTGGATGCGATAGACGACGGAGGGCGCGGTCGCGATCAGGTCGAGATCGAACTCGCGCGCGAGGCGCTCCTGGACGATTTCGAGATGAAGGAGGCCGAGGAAGCCGCAGCGGAAGCCGAAGCCGAGCGCCGCCGAGGTCTCGGGCTCGTAATGGAAGCTCGCATCGTTCAGGCGGAGCTTCCCGAGACTGTCGCGCAGTTTCTCGAAATCATCGGCATCGACCGGATAGAGCCCGCACCACACCACCGGCACCGAGGGCTTGAAGCCGGGAAGCGGCGTCTCGGCCGGGCGCCGGTCATCGGTGATGGTGTCGCCGACCCGGCAATCGGCGACGGTCTTGATGCCGGCGGTGATATAGCCGATCTCGCCCGGGCCGAGATCGGCGACCGGCTGCAGGCGGGGCGAAAAGACGCCCGTCTGCTCGATCACGTGGACCGCCCCGGTCGCCATCATGCGGATGCGCTGGCCGCGCGCGAGACGCCCGTCCTTGACCCGGACCAGGATGACGACGCCGAGATAGGGATCGTACCAGCTATCGACGAGGAGCGCCTTGAGCGGCGCCTCGGCATCACCCACGGGCGGCGGCAGGCGGGTGACGAGCGCCTCCAAAACCCCCTCGATATTGAGCCCGGTCTTGGCGCTGATCATCACCGCATCCTCGGCGTCGAGGCCGATCACCTCCTCGATCTGGGCACGCACCCGCTCCGGCTCGGCGGCGGGAAGGTCGATCTTGTTGAGGACGGGGACGATCTCGTGCCCGGCATCGAGCGCCTGATAGACATTGGCGAGCGTCTGCGCCTCCACCCCCTGGCTCGCATCGACGACCAGGAGCGAGCCTTCGCAGGCGGCGAGGCTCCGGCTCACCTCATAGGCGAAATCGACATGGCCGGGCGTGTCCATGAGATTGAGGGCATAGGTCTTGCCATCCCGGGCGCGATAGGAGAGCCGCACCGTCTGCGCCTTGATGGTGATGCCGCGCTCGCGCTCGATCTCCATCGTGTCGAGCACCTGCGCCGTCATCTCGCGGTTGGACAAGGCGCCGGTCGCCTCGATCAGCCGGTCGGCGAGCGTCGATTTGCCATGATCGATATGGGCGATGATGGCGAAATTGCGGATCAGGGAGAGCGATGTTTCGGTCATGCCGCGGGAGATAAGCAATTTTTGCGCGCCTGTCAGCCATGTTGCCGCCGATCGAAGGATGTCGAGAAGTAAGTGCCCCACAGGGATTATAAGACCAGGGGCTTTGCCCCTGCCCCCACCAAAGGCAATGCCTTTGGAAACCGATCTGGAATAAGGGGCCGGGGACGCTGCCCCCAGCCTGTCCCAAGGGGAAGGAGGGGGCAGTGCCATGATCTTATTTCAACGCGATAGTCTCTCGGCAGACCCAAAGCGCTTGCCAGAAGCGGCGCGATGGCTCACGAGCGCACGCCATGGGCGAGCCACGGGTCAAAACCGAATTATGGGTGCAGGCGATGCTCCGGCATGGCGCCGCGCGCGGCCGGCCGGGCATGCTCATCCGCCGTGGCGACAGTGATGCCGGCGGCGTGCTTCTGGTGCTGCGCGGGCGCGACGGGCTCTCCGTCCTCTCGCAGGTCAGGGCCGCCGACGGGGCGAGCGCCTGGCTCCGCGCAACCGGCGCGGGCGCGGTCTCCGAACCGGCGAGCGACGCCTATATCGCCCGTCAGATCGCCTTCGACCCCGATCTCTGGGTCGTGGAATTCGAGGCGCCGGACCTCCTGCCGCCGTTC
>JAKAQU010000180.1 GCA_021819535.1 Pseudomonadota bacterium
CAACCCCCGGGATCCAGGCTTGCGGATCCCAGAGATAATGCGTGAGTTCTTCCGCCGTCCACACTTTGCCGAAATTCTTCATGGCCGGCGAATAGGCGAAGCCGGGCTCGGTGCCCGCCTTGCGCCCGACGACGCCGTAAAGGCTCGGCCCGACACGATTGACGCCCTTCTTGTCGGAATGACAGGCGGCGCAGATGCTGTTGAACACCTCGTGCCCGTGGGCGATCATCGCCGGTTTGTTGTTCTCGTCCTCCTCGTCGGGGATCTGCGCCTTTGCCATCATGCCGGTGGCCAATACGAGGCTGAAGGCAAGGGCGCCGAGCCCGAGCGTGAGGCTCCGTTTCAGGCCTGCGTGCGGTGGGCCTTTTTCCGGGGTTTCTGTCAACACGTCACATCTCCCTCTGGCTGTTTTCTGCCACATAACATGCTCCTTTCCTAGAAAGCCACCCAGAGATAGAGATAGAGCGTGTTCATGCCGCTGGCGTTATGGCCGAAGCCGTCGAAATTGTTGGTGCCACCGTTGAACTCAAGATAGTCGGTGTATTGCAGGCCGACTTTCAGGTTGTGTTCGAAATCCCAGACGGTGTTGGCATCCTTGCCGAACGGCACCCAGTCCGCTTCCCAGATGAGGGCTTGCGTATTCGGGCTGCCATTGGCACTGCCGACCACCGACGCCGGCGCATAGAGCGTCTTGTCACTGTTACCCCAGGTGCCGTTATAGGCCATGGTGAAGCCGTAGGTGTTCTTGTACCAGTAATCACCTGAGATACGGAACTGTTCCAACTCATTATAGGCTTTGTCGGCAAGTCCTGCATTGTGCTGGGCATCGAGCTGGGCCTGCTGCTGCAGGATGTTGGTGGCGATGGCGAAGATATGATTGCCGTTGGTGTATTGGTAGTTCGCGTCCAGGCCGTAATCGAGATAGGTGTTGGTGCCGGGCTCGGCGATCACGTTGCCGGCCATCGGCGCATAGAACCCAACGCCGCCGAGTTCGAGGAAATTATTGCCCCATTGCTTCTGCCACGCGACGCGGACATAAGGCGCTGCCCCCTCGACCTCACCGAGCGATGGGGTCTGCCCCTCGCCGAGCGCCTGGAACCAGGTCGGGCTCAGGGATTTATAGGCGCCACCCTCGATATACCAAGTCTGGTTGATCCACCAGTAATTGGTGAGACCGATCGTGTTGCTGCCGCCCAATGCCTGGATCGCGAGCGGCGCGATGGACGGGCCGGGTGACAGCGCCGAACTCGCGTAAGGGTAGGCGTAATGGTAGAGGGTGTTGTAGGGGTCTTGCACCGTCGGGCCGTTGTTCATGTCGAGGCCGACGAGAACATCCTGCTTCGAGACCGAAAACTCGTATTTCAAGCGGAGGTCGCTGTCATCGAGCGCGACCGAACTGTAGTCGTTGCCCCCGGTGATCTGGATCATGCCGCCGGCGTAATCCGACAGCCGTCCGGCGAGGAACACCGAGAGCTGATCGAGGTTGAAGTTGTTATTGGCCCGGTAATCATTGGCCGGCGAGCCACCCTCGACGGCGTTTGCCGTATTGTTGAACGACGCGAACGCCATCGCCGAAATCGGGATATAGGGCCAGGGTGTCTCGCCGGCGGAAAGCGTGTAGCCCCCCATTTTGAAGGCGATGCCGAACGGCGTGAGCTGCGGCCCGAACGCACCGATATGGCAGGCCGTGCAGGGCTGATCGGTCTGGCGGGCGAAAGCCGGCACCGCCTCGGCACGGTCCATCGAGAAAATGACCATGATCGCCGCCAGCAATCCCCAGAGCCATTTCCCAGGAGAAGGGCGGAACAACAGAACTCTTTTCATCAAACGCCTCCTTTGCGGCACAACCCGCACGCAACATAACGCGGGCGTGAAGATCGCGGCTTCAAGCGCGACACTCTTTGATTTCGATCAATTTTGCGGCGCAGCACAAGAAAAAACCGCCCCCGTTGCCATACGGCCACAGGCAAGGCGATGATCGGGCGATGGCAGACTCTTGCCTTGAATCAGTAACTTACACTAAGTTTCAGCGAATTCTCGGGCACGGTCAGGGTCAGGAGCTTCCGGCACGTGATCAGCAATGATTTTGCGGGCGTCGCGTGAGCCGGGCCACGGCGATCGGCGGCATTGCGATCCTGCTGTGGTCGAGCCTTGCCGCGCTCGCAGTGGTGACGCGGCGGCTTCCGCCGTTCGAGACGCTGACGCTGAGCTTCGGGATCGCCTTCGCCGCCGGGATCGCGATACTGGCGGCGCGGCGGCGTCTTCTGCGGCTGCGCCAGCCCGGGCGCGCCTGGGGGCTCGGATTTGCCGGGATTTTTTCCTATCACGCGCTCTATTTCATCGCCCTCGACCATGCGCCGGCGGCCGAGGCGAGCCTGATCAACTATCTCTGGCCGCTGCTCATCGTGCTGTTTTCCGCATTCCTGCCGGGGGAGCGGCTGCGGCTGCGGCATGTGCTCGGGGCGGCGCTTGGGCTGGCCGGGACGGCACTGATCGTTCTCGCCGCAGCGAAGACGGGGGCGGAACCCGCCGGGCGCGGCGCGATGCTCGGCTATGCCTGCGCCTTTGCCGCCGCTTTTGCCTGGGCCGGATATTCGGTCGCCAATCGCACGCTCCGCGCCGTGCCGAGCGAATTGATCGTCGGGATCGGCGGCCTGGTCGCACTGGCCGCTTCTCTGGTGCATGGCCTCGCCGAGCCGAACATCGTGCCGAGGGGCGTCGAATGGGCGGCGCTGACCGGCCTCGGCCTCGGCCCGGTCGGGCTCGCCTTCTTCTTTTGGGATCACGCGACCAAGCACGGCGATCTCGCCCTGCTCGGAACCCTCTCCTATGCGACGCCGCTGCTCTCGACCGGGCTTCTGGTCGTGTGTGGTGCGGCGCATGCCGGGGCGACGCTCGCCGCCGCCGCTGCGCTGGTGGTCGGGGGCGCGGTGGTGTCGGCGGGCCTGCCGCGCCGACGGGGAGCCCCGCTCATCCCCCCCGCCGCGTCCAATCCTTCTCGTTGATGCGCGGCATTTCGAAGCGGTCGCTGGTCCGCGTATACCAGCCGCGCCCATGCATGCGCCCGATGAGATCGAGCTTGGGCGTGTCGATATAGCATTTCCGCGGGTCGATCACGGCATCGTCGCGGATATGCATGGCGAGCACGCGGCCGAGCACGAGGGCGCGCTCATTGCCGATCTCGAGTGTGGTGAAGCGTTCGCATTCGAAGGCCACAGGGCTCTCCTTGATGCGCGGCGGCTTGACCTTGACCGAGGGGAGGGTCGAGAGCCCGGCCTCGGTGAGTTCATCGACATCGGCGCCGAATTCGATCGCGGTGATGTTCATCTGCTCGGCGTTCTCGGCGGCGACGAGATTGACCACGAACTCGCCGCTCATGCGGATATTGTTGCCGGTATCCTTGACATCGCCCGGCCGGCGCCCGCCGATGCCGATACACACGACCGGCGGATCCCCCGAAAAAGCGTTGAAGAACGAGAATGGGGCGGCATTGCGTCTGCCCTCGGCATCGAGACTGACCACCCAGGCGATCGGGCGCGGCACGATGGTGGAAACGAGAAGCTTGTAGCGGTCATTGGCGTCGAGGGTGGCGAAATCGAACAGCATGGCGATGGTCCTTCCGTGGGCGTGCAGACACTCAAGCCGGGTCGCGCCAGAGAGCAATGCCGCCGGTGATGCCAGCCTCGTTGGCGACGATTTCGACATTGGCGGGCAGATCGCCCTTGATATGCGCGGCATTGCCGCCGCCGAGATAGAGCTTATCGAACAAGACCACGCGGGCGAGAATGTCGATCGCGTTCCGCACCCGCTTGTTCCAGCGCTTGACGCCGGTTTTCTCGAACGCCTCCTTGCCGAGATAGAGATCGTAGGTGAGTTGCTTGTGTACCGGGTGTTGTGAGAGTTCGATATGCGGCGCAACAAGGCCATTGAAGAAAATGCCGATCCCGGCGCCGGTGCCGAGCGTCAGGATCATTTCCATCCCGACGCCGCGGATGACGCCGAGCCCCTGCACCTCGGCATCGTTCAACACCCGGGCCGGGCGGCCGAAGCGCTCGGCGAGATGTTTTTCGAGCGGAAACCCGGCCCAGGCCTTGGTGCCGAGATTGGGCGCGGTCAAGACCGTCCCGGCGCGCACGGCACCCGGAAATCCGGCGGAGATACGATGAAAATCCGGCAATTGCCGGACCATCTCGGCAAGGGCGGCGAGCAGAGCCTCGGGCGGGCAGGGATGCGGGGTCGGAACATGGATGCGGGGGGCGGCCATCTCTCCGCGATGGTCGAGCACCGAGGCCTTGAGCCCGGTGCCGCCGATATCGATCGCGAGGGTGAACGGACCATTCGCCGCGCTCATGAATGGTTCCAGACATAGGTCAGGCGATAGCGTGTCTGGCAGGTGCTGGAAGAGACCAGGAGATCGAGATGGTTGTTGACGGCCCGGCCCTCGATCCGCGCCCCCTCGATCGTCTGGTGCAGCGTGCCATCGGCGGCGACGGGCACGGTGAAGATCACCCCCGGACGGTAGGAGAGGGTGAGTATCGCGTCCCCGATTTCGGCGACGCCATAGCCGTTTTTCGGACAATCGGCGGCATTGGCGCCGATTGCGCGGATTTTCCCCTCATAGCTGCCGTCGTAAAGGCTCACCGCCGTCGGCTGATGCGCGGCCGGCGGCAGGTTCTGGCCGCCGAAGGGCATGCAGGCGCCAAGCGCCAGGGCCGCGGCAAGCGGGCCGAGCCGGCGCGAAAGGCGTGACATCGGAAAATCATGCTCCGGCATGGGTGGCCTCCGCCAGGGACGAATGGAGTGGGAAGCATAAACGGCACGAGGCCGCCTCGCCAATCCGCCCCCCGCAAAAAGCCGCATCAGGTATGGACCAGCGGGCACCCCCCCTCGCTCATCGGCCGGAACGCCTCATCGGCCGGGGTGGTCGCGACCATTTTCATCCCATCCCACGGCCCGCTGCTCTCGGCGGGAGACTTGGCCTGAAACAGAAAGGAGGGGTGAATTTTCCGGCCATCCTCGCGGATCTGGCCCTGGCCGAAACAATCATCATCGGTCGGCATCGCCTTCATGCGCGCAACCGCGGCCCGCCCATCCGCCTTCGCCGCCGCAATCCCCATATCGGCGACCGCCTTGAGATAATGGAGGGTCGCGGCGTAATCCCCGGCCTGCACCATGTTCGGCCATTGATTGGGCGTTTTGGGCCGGATACGGTCCATGAAGGCGCGGGTGCGGTCGTTCAGATTCCAGTAAAAACTCTCGGTCAGCAAAAGCCCCTGCGCGGTCTCGAGGCCGAGGGCATGGACGTTGCTGTTGTACATCAGCATCGCCGCGACGCGCATGTTTTGCATGAGGCCGAATTCGCGCGCCTGCTTGATGCAATTGAGCGTGTCGGCGCCGGAATTGCAGAGCCCGAGCACCTTGGCGCCCGAGGATTGCGCCTGCAACAGGAACGACGAGAAATCGGTGGTACCCGGGAAGGGGTAGGTTACGCTGCCCATCACCTTGCCGCCGGCCGCGCGCACGAAGGCGGCGGTGTCGCGCTGCAATTGCTGGCCGAACACGTAATCGGCGGTGATGAAAAACCAGCTATCGCCGCCGGTCTTGACCATCGCGCCACCGGTCGATTTCGCCAGCATATAGGTGTCGTAGGTCCAGTGGACGGTGTTCGGGCTGCATTGCTTGCCGGTGAGATCGGTGGTCGCGGCGCCCGAGTTCAGCATCACCTTGTTCTTCTCGCGGCAGACCGAATTGACCGCGAGCGCGACCGAGGAGGTGGGCACGTCGACGATCGCATCCACCCCGTCCCGGTCGAACCATTGCCGGGCGATGCCGGCGCCGATATCGGGCTTGTTCTGGTGATCGGCGAACAGAACCTCGACCGCCATGTCACGCCCGGCGGTGAATTCCTGCACCGCCTGGCGCGCGCAGGCGACACCGGTCGGCCCGGTATCGTCGCGATAGGGGCCGGACTGGTCGTTGAGCACGCCGATGCGGAGCACCGGGCCCTTGGTTTGCGCCAGTGCCGGGCGCTGCATGAAGCCGGTGAGCGCCGCCCCCGCGATCAGCCCGCGTCGTGTCAGGTTCATCATCGTTCCTCCCTCAGATAAAGCGCGGCGCAGATTGGCCGCCGGAAGCCGAGGGCGCAAGCCGCCCTTCCGCGCTCACGCCGCCGAATAGCCGCCATCGGCGACATAGGCGGCGCCGGTGACGAAGGAGGCGCGCTCGGAGAGCAGCCAGAGCACCAGTTCGGCGATTTCCTCCGG
>JAKAQU010000181.1 GCA_021819535.1 Pseudomonadota bacterium
CGATCTAATCATGATCTGAGCGCTCAGGAATCAAGCCAGCGCATCACGGTGCCCCGCCGGCGGAAAATCGTCGGCAAATCAGGCGAAGACGGCTATCACGGCATTCCAGTCGGCGGCGATGCGGAGTACGCTTGCCGCCCGTGGGGGAGGAGATCGATTGCGTGACGTTTGAATTCGCCGCCGTCTTGTTCGCCCTTGCCGCTGGCGCCAGCGCGCTCGGCGGCGCGCTCGGCATGGCAAGCGGCATTTTCATCGTGCCGCTTCTCGTCCTGTTCGCGGGGATTGGTATCCATACCGCCATCGCCGCGAGCATCGTCTCGGTGATCGCCTGCTCGACGGGGAGTGCGGCCGCGTTTTTGCGCGCCGGCCTCACCAATCTCAGGATCGCCATCGTCCTGGAGACGGCGACCACTACCGGCGCGCTGTGCGGCGTCCTGCTGATCGGCGTCTTTCCGGTCCCGGCGCTGTTTCTTCTCTTTGCCGGGATCCTTCTGCTCTCGGCCTGGCAGATGCTGGCGCGGCGGCGCGCGCCGGCGGCGGCGGCGGTTGCCAGCGGGCGGGATTGGGCCTCGCGCCTCGGGCTGCACGCGAGCTACCCCGATCGCGCGCTCGGGCGCGATGTTTTCTATCACGTCGGGCGTGTGCCGCTCGCGCTCGCGCTGATGTTTGGCGCAGGGATGGTCTCGGCGCTGCTTGGGATCGGCAGCGGCGTTCTCAAAATCCCGGCGATGGATACCGCCTTGCGCCTGCCGATCAAGGTGTCTTCGGCGACGTCGAATTTCATGATCGGTGTCACCGCCGCGGCGAGTGGCGTCGCCTATTTCGCGCGCGGCGACATCGATCCGGTGATTGCCGGGCCGGTCGCGGTCGGCTCGGTCATCGGCGCATTGGCCGGGGCGCGTTTCCTGATCGCCGTGCCGGCGGACCGGCTCCGGCTGATCTTCGCCGCCGTGCTGGTCGTGCTCGCGGCACAGATGCTGCTCTCGGCGTTCGGGATCGATCTCAGGGGGCATGCGACGTGAGCCAGGGCGGCCGTCATCCGCGGCTCGAGGGTCGGCTCGCGCGGCTGCTCGATGTCGGCACCTGGCTTGCGGTTTTCGTCATTCTGTCTGGCTTCGCGCTCGGCCTCTCGCTTTCGCTGATCGGCGGCGGCGGGGCGGCTTGGCCTGCTGCCGGGATGCGGATCGTGACCGCCGGGATCGCGATTTTTCTCCTGCTCCCGGTATTGCGCGTCTTCGTGATGCTGATCGTGTTCGCGGGCGAGGGGGATTACCGTCTCAGCGCCATCGCGGCGCTGGTGCTCGCGATCATCGGCCTTGGCGCCATGCTCGGCTTCCATTCGGGGGCTTTGCCGGGATAGCGCGGATGCGCGGGCGATGCTTTCCGCCTGTCATCCCCTATGCCAGAATGGCGCCGAGGATCTGTTTTCGGGGGGAAGGTCATGGGTGACTATATCAACATCGAGGGCGATGATGGCGCCGCCTTCAAGGCTTACCGCGCCCTGCCGCGCGCGGGATCGGGGCCGGTGATCGTGCTGTTGCAGGAGATTTTCGGTGTCAACGCGCACATGCGCGAGGTCGCCGATCTCTATGCCGAAGAGGGTTACATCGTCCTCGTGCCTGATCTTTTTCGCCAATTCGCCCCCGGTATCGAACTCGGCTATGACGAAGCCGGGCGCCAGCAGGCCATGGCCTATTACGCCAAATTCGATCTCGCGCGGGCGGTTGCCGATATCACCGTGACCGTTCGCCACGCGCGCACGCTGTCTCATGCGAAAGTGGCGGCGCTCGGATTTTGCCTCGGCGGCAAGCTTGCCTATCTCGCCGCCGCCTCGGCCGGCGTCGATGCCGCGGTCAGCTATTATGGGGTCGGCATCGAGCAGGCGCTTGCGGAAGCGGCGAACATCACCTGCCCGATGGTGCTCCATTTCGCCGGCCGCGACCGTTTCACGCCACCTGCGGTGATCGCCGAAATCGAGAGCCATTTCGCCGCCCGTCCAGAGGTCGAGATCTTCGTCTATCCCGACGCCGATCACGCCTTCAACCGCCCCGGCGATCATTTCCACAAGCCCTCGGCGCTGATGGCGCATACCCGCACGCTCGCCCTCCTCCGCCGCGTGATGGGTCCGCGCTATGATCTCTCGGCGCTCTGGGACAAGCATTGCGAATACGAATTCGCGACCCGCGATGTCGATGCGACGATGTCGACCATGGTCGCCGAGCCCTATGTCAACCATATCCCGACCATGACCGGCGGCTATGGTTTTCGCGATCTCCACCGCTTCTATAAAAACCATTTCGTTTTCAGCAATCCCGCGGATACGAAGCTGGTGCCGATCTCGCGCACCATCGGCGTCGATCGCGTGGTCGATGAGATGTTGTTCTGCTTCACCCATGATCGCGAGATCGACTGGATGCTGCCCGGCATTCCACCGACCGGGAAATATGTCGAAATACCGCTGATCGCGATCGTCAATTTCCGCGGCGATCGGCTCTATAACGAGCACATCTATTGGGATCAGGCCTCGGTTCTGGTGCAGATCGGCCTTCTCGACCCGAAGACGACGCCGGCGGTGGCCGGCGCCGAGACGGCACGGAAACTCCTCGACCCGTCGCTCCCATCAAACGCCTTGATGCGGAACTGGGCGACATCGGCGCCATGAACAGGGCCGATTAGCCAGCCATGTGCAGCCCTTGGCCGGCGGCAGCGAAATAGGCATCGACGGCGCGTTTCATCGCTTGCGCGACCTCGGTGCGATGCGCCGGCCGGCGGAGCGCCGCCTCGTCCTCGCGGTTGGACATGAAGCCCATTTCCACCAGCACGCTCGGAATATCGGCTGCTTTCAGGACCACGAATCCGGCATGCCGTGCCGGGTTGGGAAGGAGCGGCACATTCGGGCCGAGGGCGCCGACCAGGTCGTGCGCGAGGCGTGCCGAGCCGACCCTGGTCTCGTGCTGCACGAGACTGGCCAGGATCTCCGCCACCTCGGGCGGGCTGCCGCGGAAATCGGCGCCGGCGAAACGGTCGGCGCTGTTTTCGCGGCGCGCGAGTTCGCGGGTCTGCGCGTCGGAGGCGTGGGCGCCGAGAGTGTAGATGCTGGCGCCGCGCACGCGGTGATCGGTGAGGGCATCGGCATGCATTGAGACGAACAGCATGGCGCGATGCCGCTCGGCGATTTCGACCCGGTGTTCGAGCGGGATGAAGACATCGCGCGCGCGGGTGAGTTCGACGTGGTAATGCCCGGATGCTTCCAATTGCCGCTTGAGTTCGAAGGCAGTGGCGAGCGCGACATGTTTTTCGTAGGTGCCGGAGACGCCGATGGCGCCGGGATCCTTGCCGCCATGGCCGGGATCGAGCACGACGAGGCGCCGTGCCCTCGCCGCCGGCTGCCCCGGCGCGCGGCGCGAGGCTCCCGGCGTCGCCGCCGCGGCGAGATCGGCGATCAGCGTCGTCGGCAGCAGGAAAGTCGCCTTCACCCCTGCGCCGAGAACCAGACGTCGGCTTACGGTATAATTTCGCGTCATTGCCAGGCAATTCTAACATAAAATATCGGGAGTTGCATCCTCCTTATTGAATTCGCCCAAAAAGAGCCGGGCCTGGCGATATTTCGCGCCAGGCCCGGTTTCGCCTTGTGGGTGATTTTGCTGCGATCAGCCGAGCTGTTCGCCGTGCAGCACGACATCGAGCCCTTCGATCTCCTGCTCCGAGGAGACACGAAGGCCGATCGTCGCGTCCACCAGTTTCAGGATGATGAAGGAGATGACACCGCTCCAGAGCAGGGTGACGACGACCGCCTCGGCCTGGATCATGAGCTGGTGCAGGCCGCCGACGGTGCCGGTGGGAGCGCCCGAGGTCGCCGAAAGCGGGCCATAGGCGAAGACCCCGGTGAGAAGGGCGCCGACGATGCCGCCGACCCCATGCACGCCGAACGCATCGAGGCTGTCGTCATAGCCGAGCATGTGCTTGAGCGAGGTCGCCGACCAGAAGCAGATCACGCCGGCGGCGATGCCGATCACCAGGCCGCCGCCCGGCAGCACGAAGCCAGAGGCCGGGGTGATGGCGACGAGGCCGGCGACGGCGCCGGAGATCGCGCCGAGCACCGAGGGTTTGCCTTTCGCCGCCCATTCCGCGAAGGTCCAGGCGAGGGCGGCGGCGGCGGTTGCGATCTGCGTCACCGCCATCGCCATGCCGGCGCGGCCATTGGCGCCGACGGCCGAGCCGGCATTGAAGCCGAACCAGCCGACCCAGAGCAGCGAGGCGCCGATCACCGCGTAGGCGAGGTTGTGCGGCATCATGTTGTCGCGGCCATAGCCGACGCGTTTGCCCATCACCAGCGCCGCCATCAATCCGGCGATGCCGGCATTGATGTGGACGACGGTGCCGCCGGCGAAATCCGCCGCGCCGAGTGCCGCGACCCAGCCATTGGCGCTCCAAACCCAGTGCGCGATCGGGCTGTAGACGAAGATCGACCACAGCACCATGAAGACACACATCGCGCTGAATTTCATGCGGTCGGCGAAGGCGCCGGCGATCAGCCCCGGGGTGATGATCGCGAACGTCATCTGGAACATCATGTAGACGGTCTCGGGGATGGTGAAGGGCGTCGCGCCATCGGTTCCGGCGCCGAGCACGAAGCCGACATCGTTGCCCTGGCTGATATGAGCGCCGATACCGGCCAGCATGAAGCGCGAGAAATCGCCGATATAGGCGTTGCCATTGGTGAAGGCGAGGCTGTAGCCGATCACCATCCAGGTGATGGTCACCAGGCAGCAGATGATGAAGGACTGCATCATGGTGGCGAGCACGTTCTTCTTGCGCACCATGCCGGCATAGAAGAGGGCAAGGCCGGGGATGGTCATCATCAGGACGAGCGCGGTGCTGGTCAGCATCCAGGCGGTATCGCCGGTATCGATCTTGGGGGGAGCGTCGGCGGCGAAGGCGGAAAGGCTCAGGAGCCCGGTCGCCATCAGCGACACGCTGCCGAGGAAAAGCCGGTTGGGCTTCATCGTCTTATTTCCTTGATATCTTTTGGGATATTTTTTGGCGACGGGTATCAAAGGAGCGGGCATGGGCTTACAACGCCTCGCCGTCCTGCTCGCCGGTGCGGATGCGCACGGCGCGCTCGACGTCGAGGACGAAGATCTTGCCGTCACCGATCTTGCCGGTGTTGGCGGTGCGGGCGATGGCTTCCACCACCTGTTCGGCGAGGGTATCGGCCACCACCACTTCGATCTTGACCTTGGGCAGAAAACTCACCTGGTATTCGGCGCCGCGATAGATTTCCGTCTGCCCCTTTTGCCGGCCGAAGCCTTTCACTTCGGAGACCGTGAGGCCTTGGACGCCAAGCGGCGTCAGCGCCTCGCGTACGTCATCGAGTTTGAACGGCTTGATGACGGCCATGATCAGTTTCATTGCGTCGATCCTTGTTTACTGCGTGTCATTGTCATCTCCCTGCTCAGACGGTCGGGCGCTCAGGCGGTCGGGTGCTCAGACGGCGGCGTCGCGCTGGCGGCGGGGCCGCCCACGAAAATGAGAGAACTCAAGAACCATGCCACAACCGCATCGGCGCGCGGCGAGACACGCTGGAAGCGGACGGAGAAGGCGCAGATGCGTGGCGAGGCCTCGTCATAGCGCCTCTTGCCTAGAAGGCGGGCATCAGCCCATGATGGTCTTTGCCGTCTTGCGGCTCAGAGCGTGCCTGTTTTTTGTGCAAAATTCCGCGCGGGGATTTTCCCGCCGGATACGATGGGATCGGGATGCAGGACTCTCTTGAAGTTGAGGTTGCCGTTATCGGCGCCGGGCCGGTCGGCGGCACATTGGCGCTCCGGCTCGCCGAGGCCGGCATCGCGACCGCCATCATCGACCGGGCGCCTCTGCCACCGATGGAGCATCCCGAATTTGACGGGCGGGCCTATGCGATCGCCGCCGGCTCGCGCCGTCTCCTCGAAGAGGCCGGGCTATGGCGCCGCCTTTCCGATCCGCCCGGCGCGATCGCGGCCATCCGCGTCTCAGATGGTAAAGTGGGCCGGCCGGCCTCGCCGCTGTTTCTTCATTTCGATCTCGCCGAACTCGGGCTCGACGCCGCGGCGGGCGAGGCGTTCGGCTGGATGGTCGAAGCGCGGAATCTGCGTCGGGCGATGAACGCGGCACTCGCCGAGCCGCCGCGCCGGGAGCATCCGCTCCATGTCTTTGCCCCCGCCGAGACCACGATCACCCGCGCCGAACACGGCGCCGAGATCATGATCAAGGATGGGCCGCGTCT
>JAKAQU010000182.1 GCA_021819535.1 Pseudomonadota bacterium
TCAATGTGCGCCGCACGGTCGAGGAGCTGGAGATCGCCGGCGCGGCCGGGCTCTCGATCGAGGATACCGCCCTCCCTGCTCCTTTCGGCGGCGCGCCCGGGTTCATCTCGCGCGAGGAGGGGGTGGGGAAAATCGTGGCCGCTCTCGCCGCCCGCACCGACCCCGCTCTGGTGATCGCGGCCCGCACAGGGGTGATCACGGCGCTCGGCCACGAGGAAGCCATCGCCCGCGCGCGCGCCTATGCCGCGGCGGGGGCGGACGCGCTGTTTCTGACCGGGATCACGGCGCGGGACGAACTCGATGCGATCGCCGGCGCGGTGTCGCTGCCGCTGATCCTCGGGACGCTCACCCCGGCGCTCGATGACCGCGCCTATCTCGCCGCGCGCGGTGTTCGCATGGCGCTCCTCGGCCACGCCCCGTTCCAGGCCGGCTTTGCCGCAACCGCGGCGGCGCTCAAATCGCTTCGTGCCGGGGTGAAACCATCAACGCTCGCCCATCCCGAAGAGGCCGCCCTTCTCCAGGCGAGCGCGCGCGAAAGCCAATACCGAGCCGCCATGGCCGCCTATCTGACGAAGCCTGAGATGTAGGAATAATTCAGAAAAAAGTTCTTTTTTGAAAAAAAGAACCAAAAAACTTTTTGCGCGACAGTGGCGACAGCACTGTCTTTCTCGAAAATCCGGAGACGATCCATGCCCGATGACGCCGCGCAACCTTCCCCCAGCCCGAAAAAAGTTACACCGAAACCGGCCGCGAGCCTTGTCTTGCTGCGCGAGAATGGTGGTGGGCCCGAGGTGCTGATGGGCATGCGCGGCGCTGGCCATCGCTTCATGCCGAACCGCCTTGTCTTCCCCGGCGGGCGGGTCGACCGCGCCGATCTCACCGCGCCGGCCGCAACACCGCTCGCGCCGGAAATGCGCGCAAGACTGGAGCAAAGCGCGTCATCGGCCCTCGCGCACGGGCTCGCCATCGCCGCGGCGCGGGAATTGGAAGAGGAAACCGGGCTTTCGCTCGGCACGCCACCGGCCCTCGACGCTCTCGATTACCTCTGCCGCGCGGTGACGCCGCCCGGCCTGCCGATCCGCTTCAATGCCCGCTTTTTCGTCACCGCCGCCGAGCGCGTCTCGGGAAGTCTCGGCGGCTCGGGCGAGTTGGAGGGGTTGCGGTTTTACCCGATCGACGAAGCGCTCGCCCTCAACCTCGCGCTCGCAACCCGCTTCGTTCTCGAAAATCTCAGACAATGGCTGATACTTTCGCCATCGGAGCGCGCGCGCCGCACGACAACGCCGCTGCTCCGCTTTCGCCGCGGGTTCACGGAATAGCCGGTCCCGCTCTTTCAGCCGGCCTCCTCCGCTCGATTGACAAGCATGGCGTTTTGGCCCTACTCGAACCCGCCGAGGCTCACGGAGGGGTGCCCGAGTGGCTAAAGGGGGCGGACTGTAAATCCGCTGGCGCACGCCTACGTTGGTTCGAATCCAACCCCCTCCACCAGAGCGCGGGTTTTCCGCAGAAATCCAAGGAATCAATGAGTTGGGGCAGGCCGGTGCGACAGAACGGTGCGCCAAATGGCCTTACGCATGACCACGCCATATCTCGGAGGCGGGGTCTATTGGATCCGGAAGGCCGTCCCCGCGTCCCGCCTCACCCTACCGCCAGCCGCAGCCCCGCGCCGTCGAGCGCGCCGGAATGGAGCGCGCTTGCGACCAGCGCCCCATCGATCCCCGCTGCCGCGAGTGCCGCGAGATCGGCGGCATCGCGCACCCCGCCGGCGGCATAGACCGCGCCCTTGGCGCGTGCCCTGATCGTGGCGAGCCGCGCGAAATCCGGCCCTGCGCCCGCTCCGACCCGGGCCAGCGTCATCGCGATCACCCGCTCCGGCCACAATGCCGCCTGTGCCAGGATCGCCGGCGGGCCGAGAAACTCTTCACCCTTGAAATCGAGCGAAAGCGCCACCCGAGGCTTCCCCGCCAGCCCCGCGAGAAGCCGCTCGTCGCGCTGTGATTCGCTCCCGATCACCAGAACACCGGGATGGCGCGCAAGCCAGCCCCGCGCTGCCCCCTCGTCGGCAATCCCGTTATCGACCCAGAAGGTGAGCCCCGGGAACCGCATCGCCATCTCACCGAGCAGCACGCCATGCCCGCTGCCACCGGCGATCGCGTCGAGATCGGCGACATAGACCGCCCGGAACGGATGGAGTGCGAGCAGCCCGGCGAGCACCGATCCCGCCTGGGCGTCGGGCGCAAGCGGGGTTTCGATCGGCCGATAAAGCGCGCGCTCGCCCCGGCGCGCATGCACCACCTCACCACCCTTGAGATCGATGACCGGAATAACCTCCACGTAAACCCCCTCTATTCGGAAACGCTTTCGAGCGACCTTCTCTCCGCATCCACCCCGAGCCGTGCCGCGACCCACGCCGCCAGCAGCATCAGCGCCGCCGCCAGCCCATAGCCCCCGGCCAGCGCCTCTCGGCCCGGGCTTGCGATCAGCCGGCCAAACAGTGCCGGGCCGATGACGCCGCCGAGCAAGGTGCCGAGCGCGAAAAACAACGCCAGCGCGAAGCCGCGCATGGCAAGGGGAAAAATCTCGCTCGCCGTCAGATACGCCGCCGAAGCGGCCGCCGAGGCGAAGAAAAACACCGCGATCCAGCACCCCGTCTGCGTCAGCGCCGAAAGCGAACCGGCGAGGAACAGGCCAGCCGTCAACAATAGCAGCACGCCGGCGCTGCCGAAACTCAGCACCAACATCCGCCGCCGGCCGATGCTGTCGAAAAACCGGCCGAGGATGAGCGGGCCCAACAGATTGCTGAGGCAAAACGCCAGCAGATAGTGTCCGGTCGCCCGGTCGGCGATGCTGTAGAACCGGCTCAGCACGAGGCCATAGGTGAAGAACACGGCATTGAAGAGAAACGCCTGGGCCGCCATGAGGACGAGAACCAGCGCGCTCCGCCGCCGATAGCGCCCGAACAGCAGGCGGAGACGGCTTTCGCGAGGGGTTAGCGCAAGCGGGCGCGGGGCGGCGTCGAGCGGCGGGAGCCGGCGCCCCGTCCTCCGCTCCACCGCCGCCTCCATCGCCGCGACGATGCGCGTCGCATCCGCCCCCCGCCCGTTGCGGGCGAGCCAGCGCGGGCTCTCGGGCACGAAACGGCGCGCGAACAGCACCAGAACCCCGAGCACGCCACCGCTCGCGCAGCCAAGCCGCCAGCCGAGCGAAATCGGAAACCAGCGCGTATCGAGCAGCACCATGCTCGCCGCCGCCCCCAGTGCTGCCCCCAGCCAGTAGCTGCCATTGACGGCGAGATTGATCCGCCCGCGGAGCCGCGCCGGCACCCATTCATCGACCGCAGAATTGATCGCGGTATATTCGCCGCCGATCCCGCCGCCGGTGATGGCGCGGGCGATCGCGAAGCTCTTGAAGCCGATCGCGAGCCCGCTCGCCACCATGCCGATCAGCGACAACCCGAGCGTCAGGTAGAAAATCCGCCGCCGCCCGAACCGATCGGCGAGCGCGCCGAAAACCAGCCCCCCGCAAACCGCGCCGGCGATATAGGCGGACGCGGAAAGCCCGATCTGCTGCGGCGTCAGCGCCAGGGTCGCGGTATATTGCAGCACCGGGGCGATGGCACCGACGATGGTCACCTGCAAGCCGTCGAGCACCCAGCTCGCGCCGAGCGCCATGACGAGCAGCAAATGCCGCCGCGTCCATGGCAGCCGGTCGAGCCGCGCGGGGATTGTGGCGTCCAAAACTCCGGGATCCTCGCGGTTCATTTTCCTCGCCCATTTATCCCCAACCGCAAGCTTGGCATGAAACGCGCGCGCGGTGCATCCTCCCGTGACGACAAGGAGCACATATGGCGGCGATGATCGGCTGGGATATCGGCGGCGCGCATCTCAAGGCGGCGCGGATCGAGGGCGGGCGCATCGTTGCCGCGCGGCAGATGGCGGCGCCGCTCTGGCTCGGGCTTGAGCGGCTGCGCGCGGCGATCGCGGAGATGCGGCGCATGCTCGGCCCGGCGCGTCGCCACGCCGTCACCATGACCGGGGAGCTTGCCGATATTTTCCCCAACCGCGCCGAAGGCGTTCGTTCACTCGCGGCCCTGATCGGAGAGGCGCTGGCGCCAGCACAGGTCGCCTTTTATGCCGGAGACGCAAAATTCGTCCCCGATGCCGTCGGACACGAAGACGCCATCGCCTCGGCGAACTGGAACGCTTCGGCGACACTCGCCGCGCGCCGCCACGGGACGGCGCTATTCGTCGATTGCGGCTCGACGACGACCGATCTGATCCCGCTCGCCGGCGGGGAAATCCTCCCGTGCGGCACGAAGGACGCCGAGCGGCTGGCCTCCGGCGCGCTGGTCTATACCGGGATGACGCGGAGCTTCCTCATGGCGTTGGCGCCGCGGGTGCCGTTCGCCGGCGTGTGGACGCCGCTCGCCTGCGAGCATTTCGCCACCAGCGCCGATCTCTATCGCATTCTCGGTGATTTGAACGAGGCGGACGACCAGATGCCGGCGGCGGATGGGCGGGAAAAGACGGTGGCCGCCGCGATCGCGCGGCTCGCGCGCATGCTCGGGCGCGATGCGGCGGAGGCGGATGCGGCGGCCTGGCGCGCTCTTGCCCGCTTTGTCGCCGAGGCGCAGTTGCGCCAGATCCATGACGCGGCGTTCTTGCTCCTCTCGCGCTGGCCGTTGCCCGAGACGGCGCCGGTGATCGCGGCCGGCATCGGCGAGAAAATCATCCGCCGTCTCGCCGAGCGGCTCGGGCGGCCATGCCTTCCGCTTTTCGCCGAACCCGAGGCGGCGGCGCATGCGCCGGCAGCCGCGGTCGGCCTTTTGCTTGACGCCACGGAGAAAACCTCATGACGACACCGAGCCTCGCCAAACCCCGCCGCCGAAGCCTTGCCCGCCTCATCGCCGGCTTGCCGCTGCTGGCCGCCCTCAGGCCGCGCCGGGCCAGCGCCGAGGCCGCGCCCGCCGCCCCGCCCGGCGATCTGCCGCCGGGGCATACCATGCTGACCATCTTCCTCCGCCATGACGAGAAGAAGACGCTCGGCGAAATCAACGCCCATCTCAAGGAGACGGGCTGGTTCAAGAAATTTCCCCCCGCCGGGGTCGAGATCGTCGGCTGGTACGTGATGATGGGGATCGGCCAGGTGGTGATCCTGAGCTTGCCGCCGGAAAAACTGCGCGAGGTCAATGTCGTCGTCGAAAGCGCGGCCTGGGGCGGCTATACGACCGAATTCTACCCGACCTACGATTACCGGCCATTCTGGGAGCAGGCGACGCGTGCCGCGCAGCAGTGACGAAAATCAATCGCCCGGAAAGCAATATCGTATGTCTATTGGCGGGTTGTTAAGGGATCACCGTTATCGTCGCCATCGGCACGAAGATCGGAGGCGGCTTGCCATGGCTGGCGCGGAGACCGGACTTGCGGGCAATGAGAGGGATCATGCGGCGAGCCCGCTCGTCGACATGCCGACCGCTGGCGGCGGCGCCGGGTCTCCGGTTTCCGGCCCCTCGCCGGCATGGGCGCTGTTTTTGTTCGATGGCGTTCTTTTGGCGCCGGTCTGGCTCGGCGTGCTCGGAACGGGGATCGCTGGGCCGCTCGCCTCGCCGATGGCGGTGCTGGCGGCACTCCTCTATCCGGCGGTGATGCTGGGCGCCCTTTACGCGCTCGGCCTCTATCGCCGGGATATGATCCTCGAGACGCGCAAAGCCCTGGCGCGGCTTCCGCTCGCCGTTGGTTTCGGCGCCGTCGGTGCCGCGGTGCTGATCGCGCTCCCGGCCATGATCGCGCCAGGCACGGCCCTGCATGGTCAGGCGGCGCTGTTCACCGTTGCGCTCGGCAGTGGCGCGGTAAGCGGTGCCCTGGCGCGGCTGGTTTTTTATGGCCTGCGCCGGCGCGGATTGTTTCGCCGCAGGGTGTTGATCGTCGGCGCCGGGCGGCGCGCCTGGGATCTGGTCTGGATGCTGGGCAAGGAGGGACGCGGCCTTCACTATCAGATCGTCTTCGCCCACGACCCGGTCTTCGGTGAGATCGATCCCCGCCTCGCCGACGGCGCCGCCGGGCCGATCGTTTCGGCGAGCGGCCAGGGTTTGCTCGCGGCGGCACGCCGCTTCGCCGCCGAGCAAATCATCGTTGCCCCCGACGAGCGGCGCGGCATGAACCTCGATGCGCTGCTCGCCTGCAAGATCGCCGGGTTTCCGGTGAGGCAATATCTCGACGTCGTCGAGAAGGAGATCCGTCGCG
>JAKAQU010000183.1 GCA_021819535.1 Pseudomonadota bacterium
CAGCCCGAATTTCTATCTCGATTACAAAACCGGTATCACCTACTTCCTGGTCGGCCAGACGCCGCAATATCGGATCGACACCATGAACGATCTGATCAACATGCCGATCTCCAACCCCGGAACATTCAAGACCTCGGGGAGGAACGCCCAGGTGCTCGGCGCGCTCGCCTCGATCAAGGTGGTCGGCCGGCCAGGCATGGTCTCGCACTACAACGTGCAGCCGATGGAGGAAATCTTCGCCGCCGTGCAAGGGCGCGATCTCGGCGGCGTGTCGGGCGACATCAACCGGGTGATCGCCAAGAACCTGAAATACCGCCCGCCGGGCGTCGCGGTCGCGGTGCGCGGCCAGGTCGATACCATGAACACCGCCTATGCCCAGCTTTTCGCCGGCCTGATCGGCTCGGTCGTGCTGATCTATCTCTTGCTGGTGGTGAATTTCCAGTCCTGGCTCGATCCCTTCATCATCATCACCGCACTCCCGGCGGCGATCGCCGGCATCGTCTGGATGCTGTTCGTCACCGGAACCCCGCTCTCGGTTCCCGCCCTGACCGGGGCGATCATGTGCATGGGCGTCGCGACGGCCAACTCCATCCTGGTGGTGGCGTTCGCCCGCGAACAGTTGGCGGAAGGAATGAATTCGACCAAGGCGGCGCTCGAAGCCGGGTTCGTTCGTCTCCGCCCGGTGTTGATGACGGCGTCCGCGATGATCATCGGCATGATCCCGATGTCGCTCGGCCTCGGCGATGGCGGCGAACAGAACGCCCCGCTCGGCCGCGCCGTCGTCGGCGGATTGCTCTTCGCCACCGTCTCGACGCTGCTCTTCGTCCCGACCGTCTTCGCGATCCTCCACCGCAAGGACAACGCCGACGCGCCCGATACCACAGACGCCGCAAGCCCCACCCCGCAGCACTGATCGCAACCGCACACCGCAAGCCCAAACCACGCGGCCGGGTCATGCGGGGGGTCTATGGCAGCGCGCGGCGCAAACGCGGCGGCAGCGGCCATAGCGCATCGATGTTGAAATCGAGATCGAAGGGATAGGGCGCGCGACCCACCACGCCGGTCGCCTGGAGTGCCGCGAGCGCCTCGGCGATCGGCGGCGCGCCGAGGCTGAAATCGACCACGTCCTCGCGCGGCATCGTCGCGAAGACCGAAAACAGCGCCTCGAACGCCTCGTCCGGCGCCCGTTGCCAGGGGGCCGCTTCATCGTCCGCCCACGGCATGACGCGGGTCTTGGCGAGGCGCTTGAGCCCGAGATCGCGATCGAACCAGCGGAGATGGATGAGATAGAGCGGCGCGAACGCGACCGCGGCATCGGCGCCATGAAACCCTGGCGCCCAGTTCACCGCGCGCCGGATCAAGAGTGGCTTGCACATCGCGCCGGTGAAACGCACCCAGCGCCGCTGGCCGCCGAGCGGCCGCGAGAGATCGAGCGCGGGCTCCCCGGGCAGGTGGTGGAGATTGAAGCCGACGGCGCTCACGACATCGGCTTGCACCCGCGCGCAGAGCGCCGCGAGATCGGGGTAGAGCCGCGGGTCCGGGATCAGGAGTTCATCGACATCGCTGTAAAGCACCCAATCATACCATTCGAGCAGACCGGCGCAGAAACGCGAGACGAAGCGGGCGCGGCGGGCATCGTCTTGCGGCGAGCGCGGCAGGCGGAGGCGATTGGCGCCGCCGAGCAGGGTGGTGCTGCCGTCGTCGGAGCCGTGATCGATGACATGGCAATGCGCCGGCCCGACCAGGCGGCCATAATGGCGGAGCCAGAGGGGGAGAAACTCCGGCTCGTTATAGACCATGGTGACAGCGGCGATGCGGGGGGACATGAAAATCGGGCCTCGTCTCTTGAGGGGAGGATAGCGCCGGCGCTGGAGAGAAAACCAGCCATGCGGTCGCGCACGCATTTCGCGCTTGCGACCGCCCGCCCTCCGCGGTCAGGATCGGGGCCGGAGAGATAATCGCGGAAAAGGAATGAGGCCAATGGCGGCATGGCTCGCCCGGCGCCTGGCGGCGATCGGGATACATTATGCCTGGGTCATGGCGGCGGTGACGTTTCTCGTCATGCTGTCGACCGCGGCCGCCATGGGGCTTCCAGGCGTGCTCATCGTGCCGCTGGAGCAGGCGATGGGCTGGAACGCCGCCGACATCTCCGGCCCGCTCGCCCTTCGTCTCCTGCTTTTTGGCCTGATGGGGCCGTTCGCCGCCGCGCTTTTGCAGCGTTTCGGCCTCCGCCGCGTGGTGCTCATAGCACTCCTCCTGATCATCGGCGGGCTCACACTCGCGGCGTTCGCAACCCGGCTCTGGCAGATCTGGCTCGGCTGGGGGGTGATGGTCGGGCTCGGGACCGGGATGACCGCGATCGTGCTCGGGGCGACAGTCGCCAACCGCTGGTTCGCTGCCCGGCGCGGGCTGGTGATCGGGCTGCTCACGGCGAGTTCGGCGACCGGGCAATTGCTGTTCCTGCCGGTCGGCGCCTTTCTCGCAACCCATCTCGGCTGGCGCGCGGCGGTATTGCCGACGGCGGCGATGTCGCTTTTCGGCGGGGCCTTGATGCTCCTCCTCGGGCGCGATCATCCGGGTGAGCTTGGCCTTCCCGCCTATGGCGAGAGCCTCGTCGAACAACCCCGCGCGGCAGCCGGCAATCCCGCCCGCGCCGCACTCGCGACACTCTATGACGCCAGCGCATCGCCGATGTTCTGGATGCTGTTCTTCACCTTTTTCGTCTGCGGGCTTTCCACCAACGGCCTGGTGCAGACGCATTTCATCCCGCTTTGTCACGATTTCGGCCTGGCCGAGGTCACCGCCGCCTCGATGCTGGCGGCGGTCGGCGTGTTCGATTTCATCGGCACCATCCTTTCCGGCTGGCTCACCGACCGCTTCGACAGCCGCTTCCTGCTCGGCTGGTATTATGGGCTGCGCGGGCTCTCGCTGTTGTGGCTGCCGTCCTCGCATTTCACGTTTTATGGGCTTTCGGTGTTCGCGGTGTTCTACGGGCTCGACTGGGTCGCGACCGTGCCGCCGACGGTGAAGCTCTCCGGCGCCGCCTTCGGGCGGGAACGCGCCGGCATGGTGTTCGGCTGGGTGTTCATGGCGCATCAATTGGGCGCGGCAACAGCCGCTTATGGCGGCGGGCTCTCGCGAAGTCTCGCGGCGAGCTATCTCCCCGCTTTTTATACCGCCGGGTTTGCCTGTCTCCTCGCCTCGCTCGCCGCGATCGCGATCAAGGAGCGGCGGGCGCCCGCCATCGCCTAAAAATCCTTAGGGAATGTGGAAAAACCAACGCGTCAAACCGAGACCAGGGCGAAGCCCCTGCCCTTATGACTGATGGGACGACGGGGTGAAGGGCGCCCTCTGCCCCCGTCTTTGGTGGCCAAGTCTCTGATTTCAGATGTTCTTCACTGAAATCAATCTTTTTTCGAAATTTTTAAGACAAGATCGGCTATAGTCGGGCCTCGTTATGCTTCGGGTGGGATGGCTGCCATGGATCAGGACGAACGACAGCGGCTTCGCAAGCTTTATGACTACGCCGTCTTGGACACGGAACCGGAGCCGAATTTCGACCGGCTGGCCTGGATCGCGACCCGGGTGTTCAGAACCCCGATCGCGACCCTCTCCCTCGCCGATGCCGAACGCCATTGGTTCAAGGCGCGGATCGGCGTCGATGGGCAGGAGATGCCGCGGCGTCTGTCGTTCTGCAACGTGACGATCGGCGGTGATGCGGTGTTCGTGGTGCCGGATGCGCACGCCGATCCGCGCTTTGCCGCGGCACCAGCGGTGATCGCTTCCCCCAAGGTGCGGTTTTATGCCGGCGCGCCGCTGATCGCGCCGGACGGGTTCCGTGTCGGCAGCCTCTGCGTGCTCGACACCGAACCACGCCATGATTTCACGGCCTATGACGCGGACATTCTGCGCAATCTCGCCGGAACCGCGGTGGAACTGCTCGAAGCCCGCTCACGCCAGTCCGAACTCGCGCGGCAGACGGAGGAAATCGCCCGCCTCGCCCATCACGACCCACTGACCGGGCTTGCCAATCGCCGTCTGATGCATGATCGGCTCGCCGCGGCGATCGCCGATACCAGGCCGGAGCGGCGGATCGCGGTGTTCTGCCTCGATCTCGACCACTTCAAGGACGTCAACGACACGCTCGGCCACGCCGCCGGCGATGCCCTGCTCCGGCAGGTCGCCGAGCGGATCCGCGCCGAAACCCGCGAGAGTGATACCATCGCCCGGCTCGGCGGCGACGAATTCGCGATCATCGTCCCCGATTGCCGCACGCAAGACGAGGCCATCCGGCTCGCCGCGCGGCTGATCGAGGCGGTGTGCGGCCGCTATGTCCTCGAAGGGCAAGAGGTCGAGGTCGCGGCCAGCATCGGGCTTGCCTTCGGCGAGGGGCATATCGCGCCGATCGGCGCCGGCGATCTGTTACGCAATGCCGATACCGCGCTCTATCAGGCGAAATCCGCCGGCCGCCATTGCTGGCGGCTGTTCGATCCCGCGTCTCTCGCCTGGTCGCGGAGCCCGGCGGGCGATCCTGGCGGCACGCTCACCGCGCAAGCCGTTAGATAATTTCGCTGAGCGCGATGGCGGCACGGCAGCCGGCCCTGATCGCGGCGGTGAGCAGGCGATAGCCCGGCGCCCGTTCCGCCTCATGGGCGAGGCCGATATTGCGATGCTCCCATTCCTCCGCCCGGAATGTTTCGATCGTGTCGCGGAGCGGCGCCTCCTCGGCCCCCAACCGCGCGGCCTGGTTCGCGTAATGGGCGTCGATGGTTTCCTCGACCGCGACGGTGCAGGCCATCGCGGCCCGTTCGCCCAGCGCCGCCGTCGCCGCGCCGAGAGCGAAGCCGGCGAGATGCCATAATGGCAGCAGCGCCGTCGGCCGCACCCGGCGCGCAACGAGGAGGGCCGAGAAAGTATCGAGGTGGTGCTTCTCCTCTGCCTCCATGTGCGCAAGCAGGGCATCCTTCGGCGAATGGCGCAAAACCGCGCGCTGCCCGGCATAGATGCGCATCGCGCCATACTCGCCGGCGTGATCGACGCGGATCATGCGGGCGATGGCTTGCGCCGGCGGCGGATCGCCGGGCAGTCTCATGGTCTCTGTCATCGCCTCACATGCCTGGTGCGGTTGAGATATTGGATCAGGCTCGCGCCGAGCGCCAGCGCATAGAGCAGGTTCAGCGCCGCCATCGAGAGTGGGACGCCGGGCAGGAGATAGGTCGGCTCATCGCAGGGTTTGCCCGGGCGGAGCGGCATTTCCGCGAGCCGCTCGGCGATCGAGCCGCTGAGATGCGGGGCTGCGCATTCGGGGAGCGGGCTTGGCCAGAAATGCCACTCGACGCCGACATGGACGATGGCGATGGCGGCATCGGCGAAGGCGGTCAAGGCGAGAGCTGCGAGCAGAAGACGCGCGAGACCCCGAGGGAGGGCGAGGGCGAGAAGGCCGAAGACGATCGCGAGGCGATAGGGCCAGCGTTCGAGGAGACAGAGTGCGCACGGAACGAGACCGCCGAGCCGCTCGCTCGCGACCGCGATGCCGAGCGCGAGCAGGGCGGCGAGGGTCGCGAGCAAGGCGGCGCGCCGTGGATGATCCTTTCGCATGGCAACGGCTTAAGCCGGCGGGGAAGGACGGGCAAGAGACGGCCCCGCAGCTCAGTGCGGCGCCTCCGCGAGCCATTCGGCAAAGCGGACTTCGAGCGCCTCGCCGTTCTGCTCCCAAAAATTCTCGTCGAAAGCGAGCGCGCCCTTGAGATTGGCCGGATTGCTCGGCACCTCGCCGCGCGCGGGCGCAGGGATCTGGTCGAGCGCGCCCTTGGCGAGCGGGCCGAGAAAGGCGTCGCCAAAGAGACGCGCCTCGGCCGCGGGATCGCCGGTGAACGCGAGGAATTTCCGCGCGAGATCGAGATTGGGCGAACCCGTGACGATGGCGAAACTGGCGATACGATAAAGGCTCTCATTCCACTGCAAGCCGAAATGATGCCCGCCGGCATGGTCGGCGAGCGCGACTTCGGCACTTGGCGCCATCGTCATCAACACCTTGCCTTCGCCGAGAATCCGTGTGGCGTCCTCGGGATTTTTCCACCACACGATATAGGGGCGGAGCTGATCGAGCTTGCGAAAAGCGCGCTTGATACCGTCCGCGCTGCGCAGTGTGGCATAGAGATCACCGGCGGCGACGCCGTCGGCGAGGAGGGCGATTTCCAGCGTCATGCGCGGATCGCGCAGCAAGCCGCGCTTGCCGGGA
>JAKAQU010000184.1 GCA_021819535.1 Pseudomonadota bacterium
TGGTCGCGACGATCGGCGAGAACATGACCCTCCGCCGCGCCCGCGTGCTCGCGGTGCCGCAGGGCGTCGTCGCGAGCTATGTCCATGGCGCGCTGAAGCCGGGTCTCGGCAAAATCGGCGTGCTCGTCGCCCTCGAAGGCAACAGCGAGGCGCAGGCGCTGGAGATGCTCGGGCGCCAGGTCGGCATGCATATCGCCGCGGCGCGGCCGGAAGCGGTCGATATCGACGGCGTCGATCCGGCGGCCCTCACGCGCGAGCGGGCGGTGCTCGCCGAGCAGGCGCGGGCCTCGGGCAAGCCGGAGGCGATCATCGAGAAGATGGTCGAGGGCAGGATCCGCAAATATTACGAGGAAGTGGTGCTGTTGGAGCAGGTCTGGGTGCATGACGGCGAAAGCCGGGTGCGCGCGGTGCTCCAGAAAGCGGGGGCGAAGGCCGCCGGCTTCGCGCGCTTTCAGCTCGGCGAGGGGATCGAGCGCCAGAGCGGGGATTTCGCCGCCGAGGTCGCCGCCGCCGCCGGCATCGCGAACGACGGCGCCAAAGCCCCCTGACCGCGCGCCCATCCACCTGACCGAGGGTGGAAACCGCCTCTTGTCTCTTGTTCAAGCCCGGCGCGCCCGGTAGTTTCCCTCTCGCGTGGCAAGGCGATCCCCGATCATGACCGAGCGGCAATCCTATCGGCGCGTGCTTCTGAAAGTGTCCGGCGAGGCGCTGATGGGCACGCGCGAATACGGTATCGGGCCGGACATCGTGCAGCGCATCGCGGCCGACACCGGCGATGTCGTCGCGATGGGGGTGCAAGTTTGCCTGGTCATCGGCGGCGGCAATATCTTCCGCGGCGTCTCGGGGGCGGCCGGCGGGATGGACCGCGCCCAGGCCGATTACATGGGCATGCTGGCGACCGTGATCAACGCGCTCGCCCTGCAGAACGCTTTGGAGAAGATCGGCGTTCCGACCCGGGTGCAATCGGCGATCCCGATGTCCTCGGTCTGCGAGCCCTATATCCGCCGCCGCGCCCAGCGCCACATGGAAAAAGGCCGCGTCGTGATTTTCGCCGCCGGCACCGGCAACCCGTTCTTCACGACCGATACCGCCGCCGCCCTCCGTGCCGCCGAGATGGGCTGCGATGCCCTGCTCAAGGGGACGCAGGTCGATGGCGTCTATTCCGCCGACCCGCGCAAGGTCGCGGACGCCGAACGTTTTCAGGAACTGAGCTATCACGATGTCCTGGCGCGTGATCTCGCGGTGATGGATGCGGCGGCGATCAGCCTCGCGCGCGAGAACAAGCTGCCGATCATCGTGTTCAATATCCATGCCGCCGGCGCCTTCGCCCGTGTGATGCGCGGCGAGGGGCGGTTCACCACCATCGTCGAGACCCAATAGGCGCATCTCGCCGCGGGCGGGCAAGTCCCGGGCAAGCAAGGGGAAAGTCATATGCCGGCCGATCTCAACGCGTTGAAGCAGGATCTGACCCGCCGCATGGAAAGCGCGATCGAGACGCTGAGGCGGGAATTCGCGGGGCTCCGCACCGGTCGGGCGAACCCGGCCCTCCTCGAGCCGGTGCGGGTCGAGGCCTATGGCGGCGAGATGCCGCTCACCCAGGTCGCTACCATCGGTGTGCCGGAGCCGCGCATGATCACCGTCCAGGTCTGGGATCGGAGCCTGGTCGGCGCCGTCGAGCGTGCCATCCGCGATGCCGGGCTCGGGCTCAACCCGTCTTCCGACGGGCAATTGGTGCGCGTGCCGATCCCGATTTTGACCGAGGAGCGGCGCCACGAGCTGGCCAAGGCCGCCGGCCGCTATGCCGAGGGCAGCCGGGTCGCGGTGCGCGGCGTGCGGCGCGACGGGATGGACCAGATCAAGGCGCACGAGAAGAAACACGACATCAGCGAGGACGACGCCACGCACTGGTCAGACGAGGTGCAGAAACTCACCGACCAGTTCATCAAGCGGATCGACGAGGTGCTGGCGGAAAAAGAAAAGGACATCCGGCACGTCTGATGTCCTCGATCCCGGCCCTCACCGCGCCCCGCGGCGACCCCCTGCCGCCACCGGCCCATGTCGCGATCATCATGGATGGCAATGGCCGCTGGGCCCAGGCGCGCGGCCTGCCGCGTATCGCCGGCCATCGCGCCGGCGCGCGCGCGGTGCGGCGCACCATCGAGGCGGCGCTGGCGCATGGCGTGCGCTGGCTCACGCTCTATGCCTTCAGCAGCGAAAACTGGCGCCGCCCGCAGGATGAGGTGAGCGACCTCACCGCCCTGCTCCGCCACTATCTCAAGAGCGAGATCGCGGAACTGGCCGAAAACGGCGTGCGCCTGCGGATGATCGGCGAGGCCGCGCGCTTCGCCGAGGATATCCAGGCGAGCCTTCGCGACGCCGAGCGGGTGACGGCGGGCAATGCCCGGCTCAACCTCACCATCGCGCTCTCCTATGGCGGCCGCGCCGAGATCATCGCCGCCGCGCGGCGTATCGCCGAGGCGGCGGCCCGGGGCGAGATCGATCCCGCGCGGCTCGACGAGGCGGGGTTCGCGAGCCAGCTTTTCACCGCCGGCATGCCGGACCCCGACCTCATCATCCGCACCAGCGGCGAGCGACGGCTCTCCAATTTCCTGCTCTGGCAGGCGGCCTATGCCGAATTGGTGTTTCTCAATGTGCTGTGGCCGGATTTCAGCGCCGACCATTTCGCCGAGGCGCTGACCGATTATGCCAGCCGGGAACGCAGATTCGGTGCCCGTCCCTCCTGAACACACCCCGCTCGCGCCTGCCGGGTCGGACGTGCGCCACCCCCCTCGCGCGGGGGACAAATGGGGCGACCTTCTGGTTCGCATCCTCTCGGCGCTGGTCCTGGTGCCGCTCGCGCTCGGCGGCATCTGGGCCGGCGCCTTGCCCTGGGTCGCGCTGGTCGTGCTGATCGCGGGCGGGCTCGGCGTCGAATGGGTCGCCCTCTGCCATGAGACCTGGCGGAGTGTCGCCGGGCTCTCGGTGATCCTGAGCCTCGTCTCGACTGCGGTCGCGGGCAGCATCTCCCCGCTCGCCGCCCTCCTCCTCGCCGCGCTCGCGATCGCACTCGCGCTGATCCTGCGCGGGCCGCGCCTCGGCGGCGGCATTCTTTACATCGCGCTCGCCACCATCGCCCTTCTCTGGCTGCGCGCCGATCCCGCCGCCGGGCGGGGCAATCTTCTCTTTCTCATGCTGACGGTATGGGCGAGCGATATCGGCGCCTATCTCGCCGGGCGGCTGATCGGCGGGGCCAAGCTCGCGCCGCGCATCTCACCCGGCAAGACCTGGTCGGGCGGATTGGGCGGTCTTCTCGGCGCGATCGCGATCGGCCTCGCCGCATCCCGCCTCGGCGGCGGCGCGCCGCTCCATGCCGGGCTGGTCGCCGCTTTGCTCGGGGTCATTGCGCAGGCCGGGGATTTATTCGAAAGTTTCCTCAAGCGCCGCTTCGGGGTCAAGGATTCGAGCCACCTCATCCCCGGCCATGGCGGCCTCTTGGACCGGCTCGACGGAGTTCTCGCGGCAGCGCCGGTGGCGGCAATGCTGGCCTTGATCATCGGGAGAGGAGTATCGCTTTGGATGTGACCGCCGATCTCGCACGACCGGCGCCGATGCCGCGGGCCATTGCGCCCGCCCCGGCCGGGAATGGCGTCAGAACCATCACCGTCCTCGGCAGCACCGGCAGCGTCGGAACGCAGACGCTCTCGCTGCTCGGCGATCGCGCGCGTTTTGCCGTCAAAGCGCTGGTCGCCGGGCGCAATGCGGCCCTTCTCGCCGAACAGGCGCGGGCCCATGGCGCCGAATGGGCGGTGATCGCCGATGAGACGCAATATGAGACGCTCCGCGACGCGCTTGCCGGGAGTGGCGTGCGGGTCGCGGCGGGCGCGGCCGCGGTGGTGGAGGCGGCCTCGATCGCGGTCGATTGGACGATGGCGGCGATCACCGGCGCTGTCGGCCTCTCGGCGACGCTGGCGGCGATCCGGGCGAGCCGCGCCGTCGCGCTCGCCAACAAGGAGGCGCTGGTTTGCGCCGGCGACGTCATGCTCGCCGCCGTCGCCGCCGCCGCAACGACGCTGCTTCCGGTCGATTCCGAGCATAATGCGATTTTCCAGGCGCTCGCCGACGGCAATCGCGCGCATCTCGAAAAAATCGTCCTGACCGCGTCCGGCGGCCCGTTCCGCACCGCGTCCCGCGCCGAGATGGCGGCGGCAACGCCGGAGGCAGCACTTCGCCACCCGGTCTGGTCGATGGGCGCCAAGATCAGCATCGACAGCGCGACCTTGATGAACAAAGGTCTCGAAGTGATCGAGGCGGCACGGCTGTTCGCGCTCGACGAGGCGCGGATCGAGGTTCTGGTCCATCCGCAATCGGTGGTCCACGGGATGGCCTGCTTCGCCGATGGCAGCGTCGTCGCCCAGCTCGGCTCGCCGGATATGCGCGTCCCCATCGCCCATGCGCTGGCTTGGCCGCAGCGGATGGCGACATCGGCACCGCGGCTCGATCTCGCCGCCATCGCCCGGCTCGATTTCGCCCCCCCCGATGATGCCCGCTTCCCGGCCCTCGCCCTCGCGCGCGCCGCCTTGCGCGAAGGCGGTGGCGCCCCCACTTTGCTCAATGCCGCGAACGAAGTCGCGGTCGCGGCCTTTCTCGACCGCCGCATCGGCTTTCTCGCCATCGCCGAGACCGTGGCGCGGGTGATGGATCGGCTCGGCGCGCCGCCGGCCGCCGATCTTGACGCCGTGCGGACGCTGGATGCGGAAGGGCGGCGCCTGGCCGCAACCCTGATCGGAGCCGCCTGATGCTCTCTCTCATGCCGCCACTCGTGCCGGGAACGCTGCGCTCGGTGGTCGCGTTCGTCGTCGTCCTCGGGGTTCTGGTGTTCTTTCACGAACTCGGCCATTACCTCGCGGCGCGCTGGCGCGGCGTGCGGGTGGAAACCTTCTCGATCGGGTTCGGGCGCAAACTCTGGAGCCGGCGCGACCGGCACGGCACGGAGTGGCGCATCGCCTGGCTGCCGCTCGGCGGCTTCGTCAAGCTGCATGGCCAGGAACAGCCCGAGGAGGCGAGCGAGGAGACCAGGGCGGCGTGGATCCCGGGCGAGACCTTCCATGAAAAATCGGTCCTGTCGCGGGCGATCGTCGTCGCCGCCGGGCCGCTCGCCAATTTCATCCTCGCTTTCGTGTTGTTCACCGCGCTGTTCGCGGCGGCCGGGCGGCCGGTCGTCGAGCCGGTCGTCGGCGAGGTGATGGCGGGGTCGGCGGCGGCAGAAGCGGGGCTTGCGACCGGCGATCGCATTCTCGCGATCGATGGCGCGCCGATCACGCGCTTTCTCGATATCCAGCGCATCGTTGCCGCCCATCCCGGCGCGACCCTCGATCTCACGCTCAGGCGCGACGGGGCCGAACGCCATCTCGCGGTGACGACGGGAAGCCGCATCGTCGATGGGCGAAAGACCGGGCTCCTCGGCATCTCCGGCGGCAGCCTGCGCTATGAGCATCTGTCATTGCCGGGCGCGGTCATCGCCGGCGCCAGCGAGACCTCGGAGGTTCTCACCGAGACGGTGAGCGGCGTCTGGCAGATGGTGAGCGGCAAGCGTGGCACCGATGATCTCGGCGGCCCGCTCCGGATCGCGCAGCTTTCCGGGCAGGTGGCGGCGGAAGGTGTCGCCAATCTGATCTCCTTCATCGCCGTGCTGTCGATCAATCTCGGCCTCGTCAATCTGTTCCCGATCCCGGTGCTCGATGGCGGGCATCTGTTATTTTATATCGTCGAGGCGCTGCTCGGCCGGCCGGTCCCGAAACGGGCCCAGGAATACGGCTTCCGCGCCGGTTTCGCGCTGCTCGTCGGCCTGTTCGTTTTTGCCACCTGGAACGACCTCTCTCATCTCGGCATTTTCCGCTGGGTCGCGCATCTCGCCGGATGAGCGCCCGGCGTTGCCCGCCTTGCCGGCTTTGCTGCATTTTTTGCAAGATATTTCAATGCCCGTCCCGGTTGCCCGGCAGTAATGGATTAAAACTCGCGAGACGGTGATCTAAGGGTAGCGGCGAACAGGCAGTGCCGCTATTCTCCGCTCGCCGTGCACGGCGCGGTAACAGCGATGGGAAGACCGGATCTTGAATATCGCGCGTGCCGCACGTTTCGCGAGCGCTTGTCTGCTGGCTGCCTTATTGGCTGGCCCGACTTGGCTTGCCGCCCCGGCCGCGGCACAGGAGCCATCGGGCGCGGGACCGGCGAGC
>JAKAQU010000185.1 GCA_021819535.1 Pseudomonadota bacterium
ATTGGCCGAGATCGCCGCCGGCGTCGCCCAGCTCTCCGGGGCGACGGGAGCGGGCGGCGCGATGGACAGCCTCAGGAGTTCCCTCGGGCTCGATCGCCTCACCGTCGGCACGCCGACCAATCAGACGCCCGGGCCGGCCAGCGGGCCCGGGTCGGCGCAGGCGGTGCCGACGCTGGAGGCGGGGCGCTATGTCGCGCCCGGCGTTTATCTCGGCGCGAAACAGGGCACGACCGGCACCAACGACACCCAGGCGGAATTGCAGATCGATCTCGGCCATGGCGTGAAACTCGATACCACCGCCGGCAGCGGCTATGGCGCCAACAGCGTCGGGCTTGGCTATCAAATCCAGTATTGACTCTCGGCATATAAAATCGCGCCCGGCCTTAACTTTTTTTGTAAATGATTTGTTAACCCCCCATGGGTTAAAAAAAATTTGACAAACCGTTCTTTATCCCCTTGCCTCTGCCCGCTTAAACCGATATCGTCAGACAAACAGGTTTAGACCGAGTGTGGCGATTGCACTGCACGGTAAAAGGGTCTGGAGGGCTGAGCATGCGAACCTCGATCGTTAAATTGGTCGGCTTAGCAATGGCTTCGGTGCCATTTGCGGCCATTGCCACAACGGCTTCGGCAGGAACGATCACCGGCTCCGCGGTTTTGTCTACCCCCACCGTCGCCCCGTCCAACTCCAGTGATGATCTGTTCTCTCTGATCCAAGACGGAGACGGGGTGGTTTTATCGGGCGGAAGCGGTTTTTCCGCATCTCCCGTCGCCTGGGCGCAGGGAACCGGCTCGCTGACCCCGATGGGCACGGACGCCAATTCCGCTATCACATCCTATGGTAGCAACGGTCGGCCAGCGAGTGTCAGCCTCAGTTTCGGCACGCTCAGCAATTTTACCCTCACTTCCGCGCTCGGCACCTTCACCGGCGCGAGTTCGATCACCATCAACGGCCAGCAATACCATTCCGAGATCCTCAATACGACCGGAAGCCCGCAATCGGGCAGCGAATCGGTGACGGTTTACGAAGTCGGCAATTTCGTTGCGGCCAACCCGGCTTCTGGGGCGAATATTCTCACTTATGTCAACAGCAAGTATCACCTCGACCCACCGATCTCGTCCTTCGATCAGACGATGAGCATGACGTTCACGTTCAACGAGACCGGGATCCAAACCTCGGGCAATTACCTCACCAGCATCGGCAGCATCTCCGGCAGCGCCACCATCTCGACTCCCGGCCTGGTTCCCCCCACCACCAACGGCAACCCGCCCATTTCGGTGCCCGAGCCGGCATCGCTCACCCTCCTCGCGACGGGGTTGTTCGGCCTCGGCTGGGCACGCAGGCGGCGCGCCTGAGCGAATAAATTTCGACGAAATGCGGAACGCCGGCCGGGCGCGTTACGCGCGGGGCCGGCTGCGCATCAAATTCATCGCCGAGAGCGACATCACCACGGTTTCGTGCTGGTTGACGACCTCGATCTCGCTTCTGATCATGCCGCGGTCCGGCTTCGAGCGCGATAGCGTCGCCTCGACGATCCGCACCCGGATGCGAAGCGCATCGCCCGGCCGCACCGGCGCCCGCCAGCGCAATTCGTCGATCCCTGGGGAAGCGATGCTGGCGACCGGCGAGAGAAACCGAGTCGCGAGAAGGCGCATCATCAGCCCGGCCGTGTGCCAGCCGCTCGCGATCAGCCCGCCAAACGGGCCGGATGCGGCAGCCTCGGCGTCGGTATGGATGGATTGCGGATCGAACTGCCGGGCAAAAGCAACGATTTCAGCTTCCGAGACACTGACCGGACCATATTCGCACGTCGCGCCGGCCGGATAATCCTCGAAATACCGCGTCGCCACCGGGGTCGGCAGGTCATGGGTCATGGCGTCCGCCGCGCTCTCGGAAGACGCCATCGATGCCCGTGCAACGGCCTCAGAATCCCTCGCGCTCCAGGCGCTTCCTCTCCATCTTGCGCGCCCTGCGCACGGCCTCCGCGGCTTCGCGGGCGCGGCGCTCGGAAGGTTTTTCATAATGGCGCCGGAGCTTCATCTCGCGGAACACGCCCTCGCGCTGGAGCTTCTTCTTGAGCGCTTTCAGCGCTTGATCGACATTATTGTCACGAACAACGACTTGCACTTGGCGGCTTTCTCCTCTCGCTGGACCAGGGCCGAGACCATCCCGGCCGCACATGAAAGATACCCGGCGATCGGCTTTCGCCGCCCGGGCGAGCGCCTATAGCACGCGCCAGCCTCTCGCCAAAGTCTTTTCCAACGCTTATGTGGAGGAAATGGCCATTTTGAAGATCGCGCGCATGGGGCATCCCGTGCTGCTCCAGAAAGCCGAGCCGGTCAATGACCCGACCGCCCCGGAGATCCGCCGCCTGATCGCCGATATGATGGAGACGATGATGGATGCGCCTGGCGTCGGCCTTGCCGCACCGCAGGTGCATGTGCCGCTCCGGCTTTTCGTCTATCGCGTCCCCGGCGCCCGCAACGGGGAGGATCCGGAGGATGCGCCACTCGCCCCGAGCGTCCTCATCAATCCCGAAATCGAGCCGCTCGGCGATGATGTTCGCCTCCGCTGGGAGGGCTGTCTTTCCATCCCCGGCCTTCGCGGCGCCGTGCCGAGGCCCTGGCGCATCCGCTATCGCGGCCTCGATGGCGAGGGCGCGCCGATCGAACGCATCGCGGCCGGATTCCATGCCGGCGTCGTGCAGCACGAGACCGACCATCTCGATGGCATTCTCTACCCGATGCGGATGACCGATTTCCGCCTGTTCGGCTTCGATCAGGAATTGACCCGCGCGGCCGAGGCGGCATCGTGAGCGATCCGCTGCGTGCCGCGCGCGAAGCCGCGCTCGCGCATCTTCTCGCCGAGACCCCCTTCCCCGGCTGGTCGCGCGCGGCGCTCGCCGCGGCGCTGCGGCATGCCGGCGAGGCGGAGGCGGAGGCGGCGCGGCTTTTCCCCGGCGGCGCGCTCGACATGATCGACGCCTTCGCCGAGCGCACCAACCGGCTGATGCCCGCCCACGCCGACCTCGCCGGGCGTGGCTTGACCGGGCGTGGCTTGACCGGGCGGGTGCGGGCACTGATCGCGGCGCGCCTTGCGATCATGCGCCCGCACAAGGAAGCCGTGCGCCGCGCGCTCGGCCTGCTCGCACTCCGGCGCCATGCCCCGGCCGGCCTTCGGCTGCTTCTCCGCGGCGTGGATGCCATCTGGCACGCCGCCGGCGACGAGGCCGCCGATTTCTCCTGGTACACCAAGCGCGCGACGCTCGCCGGCGTCTATGGCGCGACATTGCTTTACTGGCTCAATGACGAAAGCGCCGATGATGGCGCGAGCCTCGCTTTTCTCGACCGCCGTCTCGATGGGCTGAAAGCCTTTGGCAAGGCGCGCGCCCGCCTCCTTGCGGCGCTCCCTTTTTCCGCAAGCCCTTCTCCTCCCCCTTGAGACCGCCTCGCCGCTCTCCCAAGTAACCGGCAAGAACCGCCCGCCGGCTGCCATAACGGGGCCGGCCGGGCCGTCGCCTGAGTGACGAGGGACAAGACATGGACATCGAAAAATTCACCGAGCGGGCCAAGGGATTTCTCCAGGCCGCGCAGACCATCGCCATCCGCGAATTCCACCAGCGCCTCGGGGCCGAGCATCTCCTGAAAGCGCTTCTCGATGACGAGGAGGGTGCCGCCTCCGGCCTGATCCGCGCCGCCAATGGCCGGCCGGAAGCCGCCAAGGCAGCGATCGAGGCTGAACTCGCCCGGCTCCCGAAAGTGCAAGGGAGCGGCGCCGGTCAACCGCAGGCATCGCCCGATCTCGTCCGCGTGCTCGATGCGGCCGAACAGACGGCACGCAAGGCCGGCGATGAGTTCGTGGCGCAGGACCGGGTGCTGGTCGCACTCGCCAGCGTCGACAGCCCGGCCGCCCGCGCCCTCGCCGCCGCCGGCGCGACACCGCAGGCCTTGGAAAAGGCGCTCAACGACATCCGCAAGGGCCGCCGCGTCACCAGCGCCAATGCCGAGGCGAATTTCGATGCGCTCAAGAAATACGCCCGCGATGTGACGCAGCTCGCGCGCGACGGCAAGCTCGACCCGGTGATCGGGCGCGATGAGGAAATCCGCCGCACGATCCAGGTGCTCGCCCGCCGCACCAAGAACAACCCGGTCCTGATCGGCGAACCCGGTGTCGGCAAGACCGCGATCGTCGAGGGCCTGGCTCTGCGCATCATCAATGGCGACGTCCCCGAAGCGCTGAAAGGCAAGCGCCTGCTCGCCCTCGATCTCGGCGCCATGGTCGCCGGCGCCAAGTTCCGCGGCGAGTTCGAGGAGCGGCTGAAAGCGGTGCTCAAGGAAATCGAGGAAGCCGGGGGCGAGGTCATCCTCTTCATCGACGAGATGCACACCCTCGTCGGCGCCGGCCGCGCCGAGGGCGCGATGGATGCGTCGAACCTCCTCAAACCCGAACTCGCGCGCGGGGCGCTGCACTGCATCGGCGCGACCACGCTCGATGAATACAGGAAACACGTGGAGAAAGACGCGGCGCTGGCGCGGCGTTTCCAGCCGGTCTATGTCGATGAGCCGAGCATCGAGGATACGATCAGCATCCTCCGCGGCATCAAGGAGAAATACGAACTCCATCATGGCGTGCGCATCACCGATGGCGCCATCGTCGCCGCGGCGACGCTCTCCAACCGCTACATCACCGACCGCTTCCTCCCCGACAAGGCGATCGACCTGATCGACGAGGCGGCGAGCCGGCTCCGCATGCAGGTCGACAGCAAGCCCGAGGAACTGGACGAACTCGACCGCCGCATCCTCCAGCTCAAGATCGAGCGCGAGGCACTGAAACGCGAGGAGGATAGCGCATCGCGCGAGCGGCTCGGCAAGCTCGAGCAGGAACTCGCCGAGCTTGAGGAGAAATCCGCCGCCAAAACCGCGACCTGGATCGCCGAGAAGGCGCAGCTCGCGTCCTCGCAAAAGCTCAAGGAGCAACTCGATCAAGCGCGGAGCGAGGTCGAAATCGCGCAGCGGCGCGGCGACCTCACGCGCGCCTCCGAATTGCTCTACGGCGTCATCCCCGATCTCGAACGGAAGCTCGCCGCCTCGCACCAGGAGGGCAAGCTCGTCAACGAGGCGGTGACCGAGGAACAGATCGCCGGCGTCGTCTCGCGCTGGACCGGGGTTCCGGTCGATCGCATGCTCGCCGGCGAACGCGCCAAGCTCATGCGCATGGAAGACGAGTTGCGCAAGCGGGTGATCGGCCAGGAAGACGCGCTCCGCGCCGTCGCCAATGCCGTCCGCCGCGCCCGCGCCGGGTTGCAGGATCCGAACCGGCCGATCGGAAGCTTCCTCTTCCTCGGCCCGACCGGCGTCGGCAAAACCGAAACCTGCAAGGCCCTGGCCGAATTCCTGTTCGATGACGAGCGCGCCATGGTGCGCATCGACATGAGCGAATTCATGGAAAAACACAGTGTCGCGCGCCTGATCGGGGCGCCGCCCGGCTATGTCGGCTATGACGAGGGCGGCGTGCTGACGGAGGCGGTGCGGCGCCGGCCCTATCAGGTCATCCTGTTCGACGAGGTCGAGAAGGCGCACGAGGATGTCTTCAACGTGCTGCTCCAGGTGCTCGATGACGGGCGGCTGACCGACGGTCAGGGGCGAACGGTCGATTTCAAGAACACGATCATCGTCCTCACCAGCAATCTCGGCAGCGACATCCTCGCGGCACAGCCGGAAAACGAAACCACGGCGATGGTGCATGGCCAGGTGATGGCGGTGGTGCGGGCGCATTTCCGGCCCGAATTCCTCAACCGTATCGATGAAATCATCCTCTTCCGCCGGCTCCAGCGCGCCGACATGGCGGCGATCGTCGAAATCCAGCTCGGCTACCTCGCCAAGCTGCTCGCCGACCGGCATGTCTCGCTCGTGGTCGACCAAAGCGCGATCGAGTGGCTGGCGCACGAAGGCTTCGATCCGGTCTATGGCGCGCGGCCGCTCAAGCGCGTCATCCAGCGCAATCTGCAAAACCCGCTCGCCGGGCATATCCTGGAAGGCCGCGTGAAGGACGGCGACAGCGTCCGCATCAGCGCCGGGCGCGACGGGCTTCTCATCAACGGCGAGATGGAAGCTGCGGCCTGAGGGTAAAAACGCGGCGAAAAAACTTGGCCGCAAGCCCCGATCCTGGCCCACTCCCGCCGCAGCAAGGGTTGCGCGGGAGTGGAGATC